>NVUS02000047.1 GCA_002402005.2 OCS116 cluster bacterium
ACGATGCGGGTGGCTAAAGTCATGGCTTCGATCTGGTCATGGGTTACATAAATCATCGTTGTGCCAAGGCGTTGGTATAGGCCGGCTAGCTCGACCCGCATTTGCACGCGCAGTTCGGCATCTAAGTTGGACAATGGTTCATCGAACAGGAATAATTCTGGCTCACGCACGATGGAGCGGCCGATGGCAACGCGTTGTTTTTGGCCGCCGGAGAGTTGGCGCGGTTTGCGTTCTAGTAGTTCTTCAATCTGCAATATTTTGGCCGCTTCGGCCACCCGTTTGGCGATCTCGGCTTTGGGCATTTTTAGATTACCAAGGCCAAAGGCTAGGTTTTTGCGCACTGTCATATGCGGGTATAGAGCGTATGATTGGAACACCATGGATAGGTTACGTTGGGAGGCTGGCACATCATTGACGATGCGATCGCCAATGGCAATGGTGCCATCGGTAATTTCTTCTAGACCTGAAATCATCCGCAATAGGGTTGATTTACCGCAGCCAGAAGGGCCGACCAAAACCAAAAACTCGCCATCATGCACCTCAAGATCGATGCCGTGAATAATTTCTAACTGACCGTAAGATTTAACCACTTTATTTAAATGAACACCTGACATGGCAAACCCTTTATTTAAGACCAGATGTGGCAATGCCACGTATGATGAATTTTTGGAAGAAGATGAAGAAGATAAAAATGGGTACGATGGACAATATTGACATGGCAAACAACTGCCCGAACATTGATACGCTATCTTGGCTGATGAAATTGCGCAAAGCCAATGGCACGGTATAATCTCTAATGTCATTCAGATAAATTAATGGGCCTAAGAAATCTTCCCATGTCCAGATGAAGGTGAAGATGGCCGTGGTGGCTAAGGCTGGCAAGGATAATGGTAAAATAACCGCCCAGTAGATTTTGAACGGGGAGCAGCCGTCTATCATGGCTGCTTCGTCTAAATCGCGTGGCAATTGGCGGAAGAATTGCACCATTAAGAAGATGAAGAATGCATCACCGGCAAGAAAACGCGGCACCACGAGTGGTAGGAAGGTATTGACCCATCCAATTTTAAGGAATAGCAAATATTGCGGGATGAGTACGACATGATACGGAATCATCAGCGTCATCATCATCAGCGCAAAAAAGATGTTTTTGCCTTTAAACTCTAGCCGCGCAAAAGCATAGGCGGCGAATGAGCAAGACAATGTATTGCCAATCACTGCCAGCACCGTGATGATGATGGAGTTTTTATAGAATACGGTAAAGCTTAAATACAGGCCTTCCCAGCCATCGGGGTAGTTTTGCCAGACAAATTCTGATGGCCATAAGGATATATTGCCGAAAATCTCATCATCTGGTTTGACTGATGAAATGATCATCCAGATAAGTGGATAAACCATAACCAATGAACAAATGACTAGAAATAAATGTTTAGTGATGGTGGCGCGGCGTTTGCGTTTGTCGCGCAATATGCGGTAATCACGGGCAACGTCGCTGGCTTCTTGGATTGATAAATCAGTCATATCTAATCCCTCTCATTTTCATAATGCACCCAATAACGCGAGGAGAAGAATGCGACGCCGGTAAAGATGGCGATGATTAACATTAGTACCCATGCCAATGATGAGGCATAGCCCATACGGTAGAAAGCGAAAGCTTCATTATATAAATATACCGTGATGAAATTTAAACTATCGAGCGGAGCGCCAGCGCCGCCGGATATGATGAAAGCGCTGGAGAAGGTTTTGAACGCATCGATCATTTGTAACACTAGATTGAAGAAAATAACCGGGGCTAGCAAGGGGATGGTGATGGCGTAAAATTGCTTCCATTTTGAGGCGGCATCGATTTCTGCGGCTTCATAAAGCTCGCGTGGGATGGCGCGCAGACCGGCGATGAAGATAAGCATTGGCGAACCGAATTGCCACATACCGAGCATGACCAAGGTATAGAGTGAATAATTTGGATCGTTGAGCCAATACGGGCCTTCAATGCCGATTTTGGCGAGTAGGCTATTGATGACGCCGTTATATTCGAATAGTTGCTTCCACAGGATGGCGACGGCGATAGAGCCGCCTAAGATTGACGGTAGATAGAAGAGCGCGCGGTAAAAACCGATGGCGCGCATGCCTTTATCGAGCAACATTGCCACTGCGAGGGCGAAGATTAGTTTGCCGGGGACTGACATGAATACGTAGGAGAATGTGACTTCTAGAGATTTCCAGAAGCGATCATCATAGAGAAACATGAATTCATAATTTTCTAGGCCGATCCATTTGGGTGGCTTGAAAATATTATATTTGGTGAAGGAAAGGTAGAGTGAGTATAGGATTGGGCCCAATGCCAAACAAAAGAAACCTATGAACCAAGGAATGAGGAAAAAATATCCGGGGCCGTTTTTTGCGAAGAATTTTTTCATTATGGGCCTGCCATGTTTAAAAAGCCCCACCAAATGGAAGATTATGTATTTGGTGGGGCAATAGGGTTGTTTTTACACTTAGTTAAAATTAACCAGCACGACGGCGGATAAAGCCAGCCTGACGGATAAAGTTAGCAGCAGCTTCTGGAATGCTGTCTTGACCTAGCAAAATGCCAGTCGCGATGCGTTCAAAAGTTTGCTCAATTTCATTGGCACCTGATGGAGGTGGTGGTGGCAATGTGGCTGTTTTGCCTTGAATGCCGCTGAAGAAAGCTACTGATGCAGCTTCGGCTTCTGACAAGTTAGGCGCAAGAGCTGCACGTACATCTGGGTTGGCAGGGATGCCGCGTTCTAGACCCAAAATAGCTGTCATGTCTGTATCATTTACAAAAGCTGACATGTAAGTTGTGGCGGCAACCGCATCATCAGTGTCACGTGTTAAGCAGATGAATTGGCTAGGTTGCACGATTGAACCTGGCACCATGGCTGGTGTGTTTGGATACATAGCTGCGCCCAATTTATCTTTAACCAAGCCTTGCGCGCCAACCAATTGGTTAGACCATGCATATGATGTGGCGGTTTGGCCAGTTACGATGCCCCATTCAGCCATTGGTGGCTTGATAAGACCAGCAGAGGCTTTGCCTGGAGGTGTTGCACCAGCTTCGCGAATGGCTGTCCACATTGACCAATATTCTTCGACAATGTCAGTGGTGACTTGATAATCGCCAGATTCAGGGTTAAACATGACAACGCCTTTTTGACCGACAAAATCAGAAAAGTTTTGATAGTTGGCTGTGTTGTCATCTGTTCCGAAAACGCCATCACCAGCGGCTTTTGAAATTTCGACACCAATGGTTTTTACGTCATCATATGTCCACCCAAATGGGTCGAATTTGATGCCAGCTTCATCATATAAGCGCGTGTTATATAGCGCCATATGTGAGTTAGCGCCAATGGAAACAGCATATAATTTGCCGTTCACTGTGCCAGCAGCTAAAGCTGATTTATCGATTTTTGATAGATCTAAAGATTTACCAACATATTCATCTAAGGCTTTTAGAGCGCCGTTATCGACATATTCGAACAGCACGCCATAGCCTTGTTGAATGACATCTGGCATATTGCCACCAGCCACTTGTGTGGTGAGTTTGGCAAAATAATCAGGGAAACTTAATGTTTCGCCAATCACTTCGATTTCAGGGTGTTTTTTGTTAAACACTTCGATAACACCAAATGTGCGTTTGTCGCGTGATGGATTGCCCCACCAGAAATGACGCACTGTGCTATCAGCAGCAAACGCTTTGCTGCCCATGGTTGAGGCCGCAGCAACAGCACCAGTGGTGGCGGCAGCAGCCTTCATAAACTTCCTACGATCAATTTTAGTCATTATATTCCTCCCAGATTTATTGACTTATTGTTTTTGGTAGTCTTCTTTATTATTGCTTTCAAGTATGAACGTTAATCACCGTAAGTCAATCAAAAATAATCATAAATAATCATACTTGTTGATATTTTAATGTTTCGTGATTGAAAATGGTGGTTTTTGATTGACATATACCCTCTTAACTCATTAGGTATAGGTATGTATAAAAGCCCAAGGCTCTTTTTAAAGCCATAAGGAAGGTCAATATGACTCAGCAAAATCCATCCATCACCTTAGACAATTTATGGGATGATGATGTCGTCTCCGCAATGACTGAAGCCGAATTGCTACTCTATCGCTCCAACCTTTTGGGCTCGGACAAACGCATTACCAATTATGGTGGCGGCAATACATCGGTCAAAGCTATGGAGAAAGACCCGCTCAGTGGTGAGCTGGTCGAAGTGTTATGGGTAAAGGGCTCGGGCGGTGACATTGCCAGTATGAAAATGAACGGGTTTGCGACATTATATATGGACAAATTACGCGCCTTAAAAGGCATATATAGAGGCGTTGAGTTTGAGGATGAAATGGTCGGGCATTTGCCACATTGTACCTTTAACCTCAACACAAGAGCTGCCTCTATAGACACGCCTTTGCATGCCTATGTGCCCAAGACCCACGTTGACCATATGCATCCTGATGCGGTGATTGCCATTGCGGCGGCGAAGAATAGTGAAGAGCTGACCCAGACAATTTTTGGTGACGACATTGGTTGGTTGCCTTGGAAGCGGCCGGGTTATGAACTTGGTTTGTGGCTTGAGAAATTCTGCCTTGAGAACCCCAATGCGCGCGGTGTGGTGCTGGAAAGCCATGGTTTGTTCACTTGGGGTGACAGTGCCAAAGAGAGTTATGAAGTGACGTTGGAGATTATCAACAAAGCCATTATGTGGTTTGATGAGAATTTGCCTAAAACTGCTTTTGGTGGTGAAAAATACGCCGCTTTGGCTGCTGAGCAACGGGCTGAGATTGCTGCTAAATTAATGCCTGCCATTCGTGGGATGATTAGCGCGACAGAAAGCAAAATTGGGCATTTTGAAGATAGTGCTAGTGTGCTTGAATTTGTTGGATCGGTTGATTTAAAACCATTGGCAGCGCTAGGCACGAGTTGTCCTGACCATTTTTTACGCACCAAAATCTGCCCTTTGGTGATTGATTTTGACCCGCAGAACCCGAATATTGATGAAATTTTAGCCGATTTACCGGCAATCATTGAGCAATATCGTGATGGGTATGCGGCTTATTATGAGCGTTGCAAGCATGATGATAGCCCGGCGATACGTGACCCCAATGCCATTGTATATTTAATACCGGGTGTTGGTATGTTGACTTTTGCCAAGGACAAAGCGACCGCAAGGATTTCGGGTGAATTTTATGTGAATGCAATTAATGTGATGCGCGGTGCATCTGGTGCATCGACTTATATGGGTTTGCCAGAGCAAGAGGCGTTTGACATTGAATATTGGTTACTTGAAGAAGCTAAATTGCAGCGTATGCCCAAAGCCAAATCACTTGCGGGGCAAGTTGCCTTGGTGACTGGTGGCGCGAGCGGCATTGGCAAGGCCACAGCCAGACGTTTATTGGTTGAAGGTGCTTGCGTTTTGTTGGCTGATATTGATGTTGATTTAATGGCGACGACCCAAGCTGAATTGGTAGGTGAATTTAGTGCTGATGTGGTGCGTTCAGTCAATTTGAATGTGACTTCGGAAGACCAAGTGATTGCAGCATTTGAAACTGCCAAAGTTGAATATGGTGGGTTGGATATATTGGTATCTAGTGCCGGCATGGCATCATCTGCGCCGATTGAAGAGACCACA
The DNA here is from genome assembly GCA_002402005.2 of OCS116 cluster bacterium. Taxonomy (GTDB): domain Bacteria; phylum Pseudomonadota; class Alphaproteobacteria; order Rhizobiales; family OSC116; genus OCS116. Next base: position 5,652 of record NVUS02000047.1, read on the forward strand.
CTAGATATGTGGAATTTGAGCATGAGCGTGCTTTCGACTGGTTATTTTTTGGTATCTCGCGAAGCGTTTAAATTGTTTCGGATTCAAAAGACTGGTGGCAATGTAATTTTTGTGGCGTCTAAAAATGGTTTGGCGGCATCGCCCAATGCGGCGGCTTATTGTACGGCTAAGGCATCTGAATTGCATTTGGCGCGTTGCTTGGCACTTGAAGGTGCGGCTGAGCAAATACGGGTG
>NVUS02000048.1 GCA_002402005.2 OCS116 cluster bacterium
GTGAGCGCTGCGAATAATGTCACCAGCGGCATAAACATCAGCAATATTTGTCATTTTCATTTCATCCACTTTAATCATCGCCCCTAATGACCCTTCCTCGATTTCGCAACCAAGTTGTTGAGCTATGTCGCTATTCAAAACATTAGGGGGCAAAATGAATAAGGCGTCAATTGCTTGCGAATGACCACCCACCAAATCGATCTGAGTTAAATGATGATTTTCAGAAATGAACTCCTTAACTAGCGCTGGCTCTATAGCAATATTTCGCAAGTTATACTGCTCCAAAGTGGAGTCATCAGGCATTTCATCGCCGTTAAGGAAATAAGTTATTGCCCCCAACCGGCGATCAACATAGCTTGATGTTGCGACATAGGAGATGTATTTAGCACACCTAATTTCTTGTCATTAAATTCATATCCATGGCAGTAAGACCTGTTACCGATGCAATGACCGCCATGAGTGCGATGCATACCGCAAATAAGATATTATGCGACACTTTGGGTCGTGAATGGTTTGGTCGACGTTTGAAGAAGAAGTGTTGGCGGTTAAATGACCAACCTTCTCTTTTGAATTGTGTTCTTCGGACATAGAGTTTCCAATTTCATGTGATTTTTGTCAGCACGTTATCATGTGGCGTAAACTGTTACGTGATAAAATCAAGCAAGTCAACATCATTTGGCCTGAAATCTAAATTCACGTGCTTTTTGTTGTTACTTAATTTAATTTCCTGATATAGTGCCCCAAAATGGAGATTAAATTGAGACGAGACAACCGCCTACCCCGCGTCCTTCATGCTTTGTTGCATATAGAACAAACCATACATCCCATCACCTCTGAAATGATGGGGCAAATGTTGGGCATGGATGCATCACAAGTGAGGCGCACAATGGCTGGTTTGCGCAAAGTTGGCATTGTTGGCTCAACCAAAGGGCATGGGGGCGGCTGGCATTTAAACAAGCCTCTTAATGAAATCTCGTTGCATGAGGTCTATGAAGCGCTCGGCTCACCAACTCTTTTTGCATTGGGTCAAGCAGATGATGAGCCAAATTGCAAATTAGAGCGCGCCGCAAACAATGCCACACAAAATGCGCTTCGCGCAGCACAGAAAAGTTTTGATGAGCAGCTCCTAAATGCTTCGGTTGCCGATTTGATTGGTTTTCAAATAACCAAAATAAAGTTGGATAATCTCTGATTTTACAAACACATCTTTTTTAAGTTCGAATCCCAAATTATCAACGGACATTTTAAATTGACTCGGTACTCGCGCATAAAACTAGCCCATCATGCCTAAAGAATAACATTTTGTGTCTTTATGTGAGGTTTTTGACACATTGAACAATGCCTGAGCCATATACGACTATGGTGTTTCTTAAAAATAATTACTTTATTAAATTAAACATATGGAATGCTCAAAAATATGAATATAAAATTGATGAGTTAACTTGATTTAATGGTCACAGAAATATAAACGGGCAGTAATTGGCATATTCTCCTTTTGAATGGCTATCCGACTGAACCTGCGATAGGCGAAATTTCTTAAAATTTTCTGGAACTTATTATTAACCGTCAGCATAAAGGCTAATTTCCGTGAAGTTTTTTTAAAATACACTTGCCGAAACCGTTTTCGGAATAAATGATAAAGCAAATGGAGGAGAGAATGGTGTCTACCCACCCAAAAAATATTCAGTTAAAACATCGCGTGAAAATAGTTGATTTGGCTCAGTCGCTCAATTTATCGAAAGGCACAATCTCGCGCGCCTTAAATGATTACTCCGATATATCTGACAGCACAAAATTACGGGTGCGCAAACAAGCCAAAATAATGGGCTATATACCGTTAAGCTCCGCACAGGCGATTAAAACCGGTCGCGTGCGCGCATTGGGGCTGGTTTTAAGGGTGGATTCGCATGATAGCCACCACGCTTTTTTAACTGACTTTCTGGACGGCGTTTCACGCTCAGCCGGCACGCGAAACTGGACATTAACGGTTGCCACTGCAACCTCAGATGAAGATGAATTGCAAACTTTCAGACGTTTGGTTGCAGAGCGCAAAGTGGATGGTTTCATCATTACCCGTTGTTTAGTTAACGATATACGTGTTGGTTTGCTGCACGATGCTCAAATTCCTTTTGTTCTTTATGGCCGGACAAATTTAGATGCTGATTATTCCTATTTTGACATTTCGGGCGAAACCGCCATTGAATCGGCTGTTTGCCGATTGGTTGCACTTGGTCATAAAAATATAGGTTTTATAAATGGGCCAGAAGATCTGAATTTTTCCCAAATGCGAAAAAACGGCTATTTAGCTGGTTTAGAGACATCAGGTTTGGCGCAAAACTCATCATATATAGTATCTGACGTTCTCACCAGAGAGCAAGGGCAAATGGCAACCCAAGCATTATTAACCCTCCCCACCCCACCGACAGCCATCATATTCAGTTTGGATATGGCGGCTTTAGGCGGCTATCGGGCGGTGGAAAAATTGGGTTTATCGGTTGGCAAGGATGTATCTTTCATTGGGTATGATGGCATTTCGCAAGGGGTTTATGCGACACCTGCACTCTCAACATTTGAAGTTGATACACGCCAAGCGGGCGAACGCCTTGCCACCATGTTGATTGACCAAATAAGAGGCGAGCCGTTAGAAAAATTAAACGAAATTCAACATGCAAAATTTACACCACGTGGGTCTAGCAACCCGCCACAAAAAACCAGCGAACAACTCGCTGAATTCATATCTGGAAAACATAACGAAAGGGAGACATTATGACCAGTAAATTTAACAAAACCAAGAGGTTACTACAAGGGGTGGCGCTTAGTGCCATTTTGGTAGCTAACGCCGTATCGGCTGATGGTTTAAGATTTTGGACGACCGAAGACCAACCAGATCGTCTGGCCAAACAGCAAGCCATGGCTGCTGATTTTAAAGCCAAAACGGGCATTGAAGTTGAAGTCATCCCGGTAAGTGAAAAAGATTTAGGCACGCGCACCACAGCGGCTTATGCGGCCGGCGATTTGCCTGATATTATTTATCATCCTCTGCAATATACATTGCCTTGGGCAGAAGCAGGCATTTTAAATACGGATGCAGCTACTGATGTGATCGAGACATTGGGCCAAGATACTTTTGCGCCTGGCGCATTGGCTATGGCGGCAGTTGATGATGGGTTTTCGGCCGTGCCAGTTGATGGTTGGACACAAATGATTGTTTATCGCAAAGATTTGTTTGAAGCCAAAGGTCTTGCTGCCCCCAATACATTTGCCAATGTAACCGCCGCCATTGAAGCGTTGCACAACCCGCCAGAATTATACGGTTTTGTGGCTGCAACTAAGGTGGATGAAGGCTTTATGAGCCAGGTGCTTGAGCATGTTTTCCTAGCCAATGATGTATCGCCAGTTGATGAAAATGGCATTGCCAAATTGGATGAGAAGAAAACTATTGAAGTGTTGGATTTCTACAAAATATTGGTCGAAGCCTCACCTGATGGCGAGTTATATTGGAAACAATCTCGTGAGCTATATTTTGCCGGCAAAGCCGCGATGATCATTTGGTCGCCGTTTATTTTGGACGAATTGGCCGGCCTGCGTGACAGCGCCCCACCAACCATTAATGATGACCCAACATCTAGCGAATTGGCATCTAAAACCGGCATTGTAACCAATCTTGCAGGCCCGTCAAATTCGGCAGGTGCAGCATGGGCAGATGTCAGATATTTCGGCATTACAACTGATGCTGAAGAAGATGATGCAGCAAAATTCATCGCCTATTCAATGAATGAAGGCTATACGCAGACTTTGTCCATTGCGCCTGAAGGTAAATTCCCAGTACGCCGGGGTGATGGCAATGACGCCACGGCCTTTGTCAAAGCTTGGTCAAAGCTACCCGTTGGTGTTGATCGCAAAGCGCCACTTGCAGAACTTTATTCTCAAGATATGATTGACCGCATTGTCAATGGTCTTGATGTGGCGCAACGTTGGGGTGTTTCGGATGGCCAGCTGGCTTTGGCTTCAAAAGTCATAAACAGCCAATTGATGAACCGTTTGGTGCGTGAATATGTTGATGGGGTTAAAAATGGCGCCGAAACCGTCGCTGCGATGAATGCTGAATTGGCAAAAATTCAGTAATCTAATACAAATTGTTGGGGCGGCTCGCCCTGCCCCAACGTTTATTTTCTGAGGTCATTATGTCTGACGCTTTACCCCCTACAAAATCTGGCCCGTTGCAAAAACGTGAGGCGCGCCTCGCTTGGGGCTTGTTGTTTCCTACAATTTCCAGTGTGGCTTTGGTGGTTATATTGCCACTTATTGCCATTTTTTGGATCAGCATCAAACCCATTACCTTGGCCGATTTACGAACTGCCGCGCCCACCGTATACGAAAAACTAAGAGGTGATTTCGTTGCGGGTGGTGATGAAGGCATATTGGAATATCGATTAAAAAACTCTAGCAGGCGACAAGAGGTTACCAATGTAAAATTGGCCGATACCATTCCTGCCGGGTTGCGTATTTTGAAATTAGATGAGAGATGCACGCTAAACAACCAAGAATTAACCTGCGAATTTGGCGATTGGCAAGCGGGATATAGTGAAAAATTACGTTTGCCTGTGCAGGTTGACCAGCAATTTATTGATGATGAAATCAACGTGCGTGCGAGCAAGGCGCAAATTAGTGGACATGGCGTTTCGGCCTTGCTGAATGATGAGTTTACCTTGAGCAATTTTACCAAAGTCTTTGATGGTGGTGAATTTTGGAACGTGATGGGCGTGACGCTATTTTATACCATTTTCGGCACCATTGGTGCGTTGTTTGTTGGCTTGCTTGCGGCATTAATTTTAAACAAAGAGTTTAAAGGCCAAGGTGTTTTGCGTGGGTTGTTTTTGTTTCCTTATGTCGCGCCGGTTATTGCCGTGGCATTCACTTGGGTCACGTTATTTGACCCATTTTCTGGCTCGGCAAACGCGCTACTTTTACAAATGGACATTGTCGACACGCCGA
>NVUS02000049.1 GCA_002402005.2 OCS116 cluster bacterium
AATATTGTGGCTTCGCTTAATTTGGATGCACCGCCGTTATTCAGTGTCGATATAAAGCAGTTGAATTTCAACAAGCCAAGTTGTTATTTAATGTCAGACATCGTCAATATGGGAGGTAAGCTATTAGACTTGCGCCGCACCAATGTACCATTGCTTCAAAAATCATCTGCATTTGGCTGCAATGCCATATATAAAGGCGCAGCACATATGAGTTTTACCGATATGAATTATGTTGGTGTGATGAAGTTAGCCGGCCAATTGGGCAAAGTGGATCAGCAGAAAATGGGTGAAGAAGTGAACCAGATGATATTGTGGTTTTTTGACAAAAGCTTAAAAGACAGTGATGCAGATTATCAACCTCGGCATGGTGATATTGTTGATGTTGAATATTTTAACCAGTAAAGGGCCACGCGAATGCAAGATATGATAATATTGGGTCTGCTACAATTTACGCCGATGTCATCTTACGACATTAAGAAAAAAATAGAGCGCAGCACCAGTAATTTTTACAATGCGTCTATGGGCAGCATCCACCCAGCGCTTAAAAAACTGACTACCAAACGGGCGGTGACTATAGAAGAAAAAATTGACAATGGTCGATTGAAAAGAATCTATACCATCAGCCCACTGGGCATTGAAATGTTTAACCAGTGGCTGGATGATGGCATTGGCGTAAAAAACAGCAAAGACCCGGCCTTAGCCAAATTGTTTTTTATGGGTTTTACCGACAAGTCAGCGCAGGTAATGCATTTAAAAAATCATATTATAGCGCTGAACCAAAAATATATTCACCTAAAACTCCTTCAGGATGAATTTGCGGGGGTGACCGCACCCGAAGGGCTTGAAGACCATTTGATTTACCAAATGGCAACTTTGGATTACGGCGTCGAAGGCGTAAAATTCTCCCGTGACTGGTATAAAAAATTGCTGGCAAAAATTGACAATCAATAAAGCCAATAAGATCGGCGAGAACCATAATGCTATCCAATAATTTTCATAAGGGTGTTCCGCAATGCAACCTCGCGCGGGTCGCCGTCAATCTTCACGCCCATCTTATTGGTGACATAAGCGTATCCAATTTCCACTGCGGGGTCGGCACAGGCCAGCGCCCCGCCAGCACCAGGTGCGCCATATGAACCGGAACAAAGCCCGAAAAATGCTTCATAAAACCGAGAGAGTAATCGACATCGCTGCGCATGCATTCATCAAATCGCCCGCGCGGTGGAGGTGTTGAGGGGCGGCCAACGCGTCTAGCGTTGTTTTTTGTAATTGCAATTCTGCGCCACCGGTCGCAAATACGCTATAGGCTTTGGCCATTGACCGCGCCGTGCCAACGCCGCCGCCCGATGGCACTTCTAGCTCTCTGGCAAAGATGGTATCCTCATCCAATGCCACCATCGCACCCGGGTTGACCATCAGCGCGCGGAAAAAATCGGACTTTGGATTGATAACCGACAATGCCAATTTGAACGGCAGGCCAAATAATGCCTTGAGCATATTGGCTTGTTTGAGTGTGGCGAGGCGGCTATTGGCAATGTCTGCTGGCAGCCGTATATACAGGTCTAGCCCCAATGGATTTGCAATCTCCTCTTGAAACACTTTGCCAATGGTGCGGTGTGCGGGGTCGACCCGTCTGATAATCTCGCCTTCGTAAAAACCCAATGTAATCGCATGATAGGCATTTTTGCTGCCGGGTTTCCAAACAGGTTTCTGCCGTTCGATCATTTTTGCCATGCGGTCAAGATCAGCAACCATATCACGATCGACAGGCACAGGAAAATAATGCAAACCTGCTTGAAGATTTAACAATTAACGGATGGTGATTTCAGCCTTGCCATTTTGGGAAAATTCTGGCCAATAGCTTGCGATCTCTTCATCATAATCCAGCCAGCCGCGAGAGTTTGCTAAGGCCATAACCATGGCAGAGAAGCCTTTGGTTGCCGAATAAACAAGAATCATGGTGTCTTCTTGCCACAATGAGCCATCATTATGATTTTTGATACCGCCCCATAAATCGACAACCTTTTTTCCCTTGTGATAAATGCAACAGGCGCTACCTAACTCTTGACGGTTTGTAAAATTCTAGACAAAAGCCGCGCGTATGGGTTCAAACCCTGATGCAACATAACCATGCACAATAGGTGTTTTTTTATCGCTTGCATGTTCGCTCCTATTCAGTTGAGTAAACTATAGGCGCGTCTAGAAATCTGTCTTTGACTTTCATCAAACCATAGCGGGTGTTATTTTTGGCAAGATGGGCAATAAAAGGTTGAGCGGCCAGATTGCACAATGCGGATGATTTTATCTTTGCATTTGTCACTCACACAATCGTCTCCCTCGCGGCCATAGGCCACAAAACGATGTTGAAAATAGCCCAAATTGCCATCGGCTTGGCGGTAATCATTTAATGTTGAACCGCCGGCTTCAATCGCTTCGGCCAGAATGTCTTTGATGATCGGCACAAGTTTTGTGCAGACCTTGCTTGGCTTACCGGCTTTGGTGGTCAATATGCCGGCCGGATAGGTTGGGTCAATTTTGGCGCGAAACAACGCTTCGCATACATATATATTGCCAAGGCCGGCCACAATCTTTTGGTTGAGCAGATGGTTTTTAATGTTGCCGTTCTTGCCGGCCGATTTTTTGGCCAAATGTGCGGCGTCAAAATCATCAGTCAACGGTTCTGGGCCAATGTCGCGGATTAATTTATGGCTTTGCCAATCGCCTTGATCGGCCAGCACCAAAAAGCCAAAGCGGCGTGGGTCATTATAAACAATCTCGGTGCCGTCATCCAAATAAAATACCACATGATCATGCTTTTGTTTTTCGCGCATTTTGGCTTCGTTATGCGAGAAAATGGTGAATTTGCCTGACATACCCAAATGGCCGATGAGCGTTTGCTGGTCTTTGACGCTGTGAAAATGCATCAACAGATATTTAGACCGGCGCTCTATGTCGGCAATTTGTTTGCCTTCTAGGGTTGCTGCCAAATCGCTATCAAAATCAAACCGTAGATTTTTTCGGTTAAGCTCGAGTTTGACCAAGCTTTTGCCCTTCATGGCGGGTAGCAATCCTTGGCGGACGGTTTCGACTTCGGGCAATTCAGGCATATTTTTTCCATCAATGTGACAAATCAAGCTGCGACAAATTATCTTATATATATAAATAACTTCTCGCTTTTGCGCTTCTGCTATATAAACAGATAATAGTGAAATTGAGAAGAGTTAAATATGCCGGATACGCAGCAAAAAACCACCCATTTTGGCTTTAAAACCGTTGCCGAAGACGAAAAACAGGGCATGGTTTACAATGTATTTGAAAAAGTTGCTGAACAATATGACCTGATGAATGACGTGATGACCGGCGGCATGCACCGCATTTGGAAAGACGCATTGATTGACTGGGCAGCGCCGCCCAAACATGCTGGCGATTATAAACATTTAGATGTGGCCGGTGGCACGGCTGACATCGCTTTTAGAATGCTAGAAAAAGCCGGCAAAAACGCCCATTCGACCGTGTGTGACATTAATGAACATATGCTCAAAGTTGGCGAGAAGCGCGCGCAGCAAAAACCCTATAAAGACCGCATTGAATTCACTTGCGGCAATGCCGAAACCTTAAGTTTTGAAGACAATCATTTTGACATTTATACCATTGCCTTTGGCATTCGCAATGTCACCCGCATGCAAGTGGCGCTCGAAGAAGCTTACCGTGTGCTGAAACCCGGTGGGCGGTTTTTATGCTTGGAAGTGAGTAAAATGCAAGTGGCGGCGGTCGAAAAATTATATGACAAAATCAGCCTCAACTTAGTACCAAAAATTGGTGAGATGATTGTTGGTGATGGCACGCCTTATAAATATTTGGTTGAATCGACACGGCGTTTTCCGGATCAAGAGACATTTGCGCAGATGATTAAAGACGCGGGTTTTAGCCATGTTGATTATCGCAATTATTTGGGCGGCGTGGCGGCCATTCATTCTGGCTATAAGATCGGGTAATTATGGGTCATATATTCAGATTGTTACGTGCGGCGCACATCATTGCGAAATACCGCATCATCCCAGCGGCGGTGAAACAGCAAATGCCGTTTGGTGCGCGTTTTGGTTTGTTTTGGCTCGCGCCGTGGACGGTTATCTTTGGCCTGCGCAAGACGGATGGCATTGATAGAAATATGGGTTTGGCACTGGCCAAATTAGGCCCATCTTACATTAAATTTGGTCAATTTTTGGCCACGCGGCCAGATTTGGTTGGCGAGGCGATTGCCGGCAGCTTGCAACAATTGCAAGATAATGTGCCTGCCTTTGATCATAAGATTGCCGTGGCGCAAGTCGAGAAAAGCTTGGGCAAAAAGCTTGATGAAGTGTTTGGTGACTTTAGTCAAGCCGTGGCTGCGGCTTCCATTGCGCAGGTGCACAAAGCCATATTGCTGGATGGTGGCAAACAGGTGGCGGTGAAAATATTACGCCCTGATGTTGAAAAACGCTTTGCCCGAGATTTATCCGATTTTTTCTTCGCCGCGCGGTTGGCCGAAAGCTTTGACCCGCAAGCAAGGCGGTTGCGCTTGGTTGATGTGGTGGCCACGTTGAAAAAAACCGTCGATGCCGAGATGAATTTACGCTTTGAAGCGGCGGCGATATCTGAAATGGCTGAGCTCAAAAAAACGTTTGGCGATAAACTATCTGGCGCGGCTGATTTTAGCTTGCCCGAAGTGAACTGGACATTGACCGATAAAAACATACTGACCACCGATTGGATTGACGGCACACCTTTATCTGACCTAAAAGCTGTGCGGGACTTGGGCATTGATATGCCGAAATTGGCCACCAACATCGTCACTTGCTTTTTAACTCAGGCCTTAGAATTCGGCTTTTTCCACGCTGATATGCATCCGGGTAATATTTTTATCAAACCTGATGGCAAAATCGCCTTGGTGGATTTTGGCATTGTCGACCGGATGAGCAAAAATGAGCGGCGCTTTTTGGCTGAAATTCTATACGGCTTCATCCGCCGTGATTATCTGCACAATGCCAAGATACATTTTGAAGCCGGCTATGTGCCAAGCCATCATAATGTCGAAGATTTTGCGTTGGCCTTACGCGCCATTGGTGAGCCGTTAATGAGTGCGGATGCTGAAGATATATCTATGGGTCTATTGCTTGGCCAACTACTCAAAACCACCGAAACATTCGAAATGAAAACTCAATTACAGCTGGTTATGCTGCAAAAAAGCCTAGTGATTGTCGAAGGCGTGGCGCGGATGATTGACCCTAAATTTGATATGTTTAAGGCCATGGAACCCTTGTTGAAAAGCTGGTTGAAAAAGACGTTAGGTGCCGAGACCAAAGTGAAGGATGGGCTTGAAGCCATCACTGAATTGGCTAGCCACTTACCACAATTACCCGCCTATATTGACCGGGTTAAAAATAGCATTGAAAAGCTTGAGGACATCGCCAAGGCCGACGTGATTATGGCAGAGGTGGCAAAATCCAAACGCCGCCATAGTCGTGCGCAAACTGGGCTGTTATTTGTGGCTGTCGCTGCGTTTTTATCAGCGTTGTATTTTTAGCGCTGATTGCCTTAACAGCAAACTCAGAGTTTCCATCTGCCCTCGTTTCCACAACTTTCATACATTTCA
>NVUS02000005.1 GCA_002402005.2 OCS116 cluster bacterium
CAAAGAACACCTAGATTGTGTGGAGTTGAAGCAGCCCTAAACTTAATGACCAATGGCGCACCCATTTCGGCACTAAAAGCGTTTGATCTTGGCCTTATCGATAAAATCATTGAAAATGAAAACCTGCTACAAGGTGCCATCAATTATGCAACAGGCTTGATCGCTGAAAATGCACCATTAAAACGCGCTTGCGACATAAGCATTGAGCAGAACTCTGCGACAACGGACTTGCTCAATTCATACAGATCAAAACTTGCAAAAAAGATGCGCGGACAGAATGCACCACAACATATTATATCTGCCGTGCAGGCTGCTCTTACCTTACCTTTTGACAAAAGCTTAGAGGAAGAACGCAAGCTGTTCATATTATGTCGAAATTCAAAACAATCTGCTGCAATGCGTTATATGTTCTTCTCAGAACGCCAGTCTCCAAAAATCAAAGGCTTCTCAAAGGACGTGAAAACCCGTGATATTAAATCAGTCGCCATCATTGGCGCTGGCTTGATGGGCGGCGGCATTGCGATGAATTTTGCCAGTGCAGGTTTGCCTGTTAAAATTCTAGAAATCAATCAAGCCAATTTAGAAAAAGGGCTTGCGACTGTATACAAAAGCTTCGATAGCAGCGCCAAGAAAGGGCGTATTACTGCGGAACAAGCAGAAAAAACCAAGGCGCTCATATCGGGAACAACATCATATGATGATTTGAAAGACGCTGACCTCGTTATAGAAGCTGTTTTTGAAAGCATGGATGTAAAGAAACAAGTTTTTAGCAAACTAGATGAAGTTTGCAAACCCGGTGCAATACTAGCGACCAACACTTCATATTTAGATGTAAATACAATTGCAGAAATTACCAAACACCCTGAAGATGTAATCGGTCTACATTTTTTTAGTCCTGCGCACATTATGAAACTTTTGGAAATCGTACGTGCAGATAAAACGGCTGATGACGTCATCGCAACTTCAATGAAACTTGCACGAAAAATTCAAAAAGTACCGGTTTTATCTAATATTTGTTTCGGCTTCATTGGCAACAGAATGCTTCGCCAATATCTCCGAGAAGTTCAAATGTGTATATTTGAAGGTGCCGAACCAGATCAAATTGATCGAGTTATGATGGATTGGGGCATGGCGATGGGACCTCTCATGGTTTCCGACATGGCTGGTTTAGACATAAGTTACAAAGCACGACAAGCGCTAACAAAAGAAGAAAAGGGCGACCCTAGAAGTTACCGCATAGCCGATGTCTTAGTTGAAATGGGTCGTTTAGGCCAGAAAACAGGCATAGGTTACTACAAATATGACACAGAAACTCGAAAACGTTCGGCAGACCCAGAGGTTATCCGCATTATTAATGCTGAAGCCGCAAAAATGGGCATCAGCCGCAAGCAAATTAGTGATGATGAAATTTTGAATCGTTTAACTTTGGCTTGGATTAATGAGGGTTTTAAAATTCTTGATGAAGGCATTGCTCAACGGTCAAGTGACATTGATGTCGTCTACTGCTTTGGTTATGGCTTCCCGATCCATCGAGGCGGCCCCATGTATTTTGCCGACACCATTGGCCTTACAAAAATCTATGAAGACATTTGCAAATATCGCCAATCACATGGAGATATGTATTGGACGCCCTCCCCCTTGCTTGAACGCCTCGTAAAGGAAAACAAAACCTTAGACAGCTGGTCAAAAGAACAGGCATAAAATGACACATAACCCTACAATCGCTCGAAACAAAGCTTTCACCTCTATCTTTGATGTACGCCTCCCTATTGTTGCTGGCGGCTTGATGTGGCTTTCCAATGCGGAATATGTCGCTGCAGCAGCCAATGCAGGCATTTTAGGGTTTATAACAGCGGCAAGCTTCCCAGATGATACGAAGTTAAGGGCAGAAATTAGAAAATGCAAAAGTTTGGCCAATGGCAAAACATTTGGTGTGAACGTATCAATGTTACCCAAATTGGTTCCCAATGAAAAAACCAAAGATATCTTCCAACTCATTATCGAAGAAGGCATCAAAGTTGTAGAAACATCTGGGCGTAACCCAGAAGAATATTTACCCATGTTAAAAGCCGCAGATATAAAGGTTTTACATAAAGTACCTGCGGTAAAATATGCAATAAAAGCACAATCCATTGGGGTTGACGCTGTTGCCATTGTTGGTGCGGAGTGCGGCGGACACCCCGGAATGGATATGATTGGTAGCTTTGTAAATGCTGCAATGGCATTTGAAAAACTCAAGATACCCTACCTTATTGGCGGCGGTGTTGGCCACGGAAGTCAAATCACAGCGGCGCTAGCTATGGGCGCGTCGGGTGTTATTATCGGCACTCGTTTTCTTGTCGCCAAGGAAATATGGGCACATGATGCGTTTAAACAAAAGCTAATTAGTTCATCTGAAACAGACACAGCGCTCATTATGTCTAGCATTCGCAACACTGTGCGTGCGCTTAAAAACAAGACAACAAATCAAGTTCAAACGCTGGAGCGTGAAAACCCAAACCTTTCTGTCCAAGAATTATTACCATTCATAAGTGGCAATATTGGCCGTAAAGCATACGAAAGCGGCGACACTTCATATGGCGTATTATCGGCAGGACACTCACTCGCCTTTACGAATAAAATTGAACCGTTAGCTGCAATTGTTTCAAAATTGGAACAAGAAGCAAATTCTGCCTTAAACCGTTTATCAACCATCACCGCATTGTAAAGATTTCTATGACAAATTCACATTATATAAAAATCGCTATTCATGATGGTGTTTTAACAATCGGCCTAAACCGTCCCGATAAGAAAAATGCAATCAATCGCACAATGTATAAAACGATGACCAATGCACTGAAACAATCAAATGTTAATAATGAGGTAAATTGCATTCTTTTACACGGGATAGAAGAGGCCTTTACTGTTGGCAATGACATTGCCGACTTTAACAATCGGAACCCTGACGAACTTTCAGAAGGTGGTAAATTCCTACTGGCTTTACACAATTTGGAAAAGCCACTTATCGCCGCCGTTTCTGGTTATGCGGTGGGAATCGGCGCCACTATGTTACTTCATTGTGACCTAGTCTATGCGGCAGAGGATGCACGCCTTCGATTTCCATTTGTAAACTTAGGTATTTGCCCAGAAGCGGGCTCCACCCTCACCTTACCGGCAATTGCAGGACACCTTAAAGCTTCAGAATTATTTCTATTCGGTGATTTTTTCACTGCAAAAGAAGCTGTTGATTTTGGCCTTATCAATAGGATTGTCAAGAAGGCTGACTTACTTGAATTTGCCAAAGGTCAAGCGCAAAAAATGGCGCGTCAGCCGACCAAAGCCGTGATGGCAACAAAACGCTTTTTAAAGCAAGCGCAATACGAGCCAGTAAAACAAAGAATACTCGATGAGCTAAGCGCGTTTAATGCCTTACTTCAAACTGAAGAAAGCATAAAAATTCGTCAAAACATGCTTAAAAACTAAAAATATCAATTTTAACTGTTAGATCAGAGGCACATATAATGGACGTTAACTTTACGACTGCGGATCTTACTTTCCAAAAGGAAGTTCGGAATTTTTTTCAAAATGAATATCCTATGGATATTCGTGAAAAACAAGAAAAAGGCATTTACCTTAAGAAAGACGATCATATTCGTTTTCAAAAAGCCCTATACGACAAAGGTTGGGCTGGAATTAACTGGCCAGTAGAATATGGTGGTACGGGGTGGAGCGCCACTCAAAAATATATCTTTTTCAGCGAGTCTGGCGAAGCCAAAGCGCCTCGCATTGTTCCTTTTGGGCTTTCCATGGTCGCTCCCGTCATATTCTCCTATGGAAACGACGAGCAAAAGCAACGTTTTCTGCCAGACATTCTCGCATCCAACATCTGGTGGTGCCAAGGTTATTCCGAACCTAATTCTGGCTCCGACCTCGCCTCATTAAAAACCAAAGCTATCAAAGATGGTGACGATTACATCATCAGCGGCACAAAAACATGGACAACCTTAGGGCAGTATGCCGATTGGATTTTCTGTCTCGTGCGTACCGATGATTCAGGCCGTAAGCAGGAAGGCATCAGCTTTATTTTAATCGACATGAAAACACCAGGTGTGAGCATCACCCCCATCATCACAATCGACGGAACCCACGAAGTCAATGAAGTTCATTTTGATGCTGTACGCATTCCTGCCAAAAATTTAATCGGTGAAGAAGGAAAAGGTTGGACATATGCCAAAGTGCTTCTCACTCATGAACGCACAGGCATTGCGCGTGTTGGAGAAAGTCGTGCTCGGCTTAACGCCTTAAAAGAATTGCTAGATAACCCATCAAACGATGTCCATAATTTAAGTCAAAACACCATATTCATGACGCGCCTGTTAGAAGTAGAAATAGAATTAAAAGCTCTGGAATATACGGAATTACGCGTATTATCTGCCATATCAACAGGTAAGGCACCTGGCCCAAAATCTTCAATATTAAAAATACGCGGCACAGAAATCATCCAAACCCTAGATGAATTATTCCTCGAAATCGGTGGAATTCACTCATTACCATACTTGCCTGATCAATATTGTGATGCCTCAGACTTTGAGGCAATTGGCCCGTCATTCGCCGCAAAAACAACAGCGACATACTACAATAATCGCAAAGTCAGCATATATGGTGGCACAAACGAAATTCAAAAAAACATCATCGCTAAACAAGTACTTGGCCTTTAAAGGAGCAACCTATCATGGATTTTTCATTAAGCGACCTGCAGCAAATGATGCAAGACAGTGTATCTAAATTCATTCAAAAGGATTACGATTTCGAAACACGCCAGAGCCTAGTAAATAGTGATCTTGGCTATAGTGAAGACAATTGGAAACTTTTTTCTGACCTTGGGTGGCTTGGGTTACCGATCAATGCTGAGTATGGTGGTATTGGTGGGAATCTAATAGATACAATTTTTCTGCAGGAAGAATTAGGCAAAGGTCTTGTGGTTGAGCCTATTTTTTCAACACTAATGCTCGGTGCTAATCTAGTCCAAAAACATGGCTCAAGCGAACAAAAAACAACCATGCTTGAAGATGTCATTTCAGGAAAATTAAAACTAGCTCTTGCTCATGCAGAAGGCCCAGCTGCATTTGATATCACTCAAATAAGCACAACAGCCCGCAAAGAAGGTGACAAATATATTCTCAATGGTCATAAATCGGTTGTCATTGGTGGTGCAAGTGCAGACAAAATATTAATATGTGCAAGAACTTCCGGGAAAGTTGGGGATGAAAACGGAATTAGCATTTTTATCATAAACCCCGATCAGCAAGGTACAAGCACAAGAGCCTATACCACAAATGATGGTATGCGCGCCGCAGACATTAAATTTAACCAAGTGATACTTGATGCAACATCATTATTAGGCGAAGCCGACACCGCTTTTAATGCCGTTGATCAAGTCTTACACGAAGCCATTGTGGCATTATCAGCCGAGGCTATTGGCATTATGGGTGTTTTAATAGACAAAACGGCCGAATACCTTCGCACTCGCCAACAATTTGGCAATGCCATTGGCCGTTTTCAAGTCCTTCAACATCGCATGGCAGATATGTTCATGGAAACAGAACAAGCAAAATCAATGCTATATTTTGCAGCCATTGAAATGGCCGAAAATAAAACCAATGCGAAACGTGCCGCCAAAATGTTGAAAGTAAAAATCGGCAGTGCAACACGGTTTGTTGGCCAACAGGCCGTTCAATTGCATGGCGGTATGGGAGTCTCCGATGAACTAGACATTGGTCATTATTTCAAACGCTTAACAAGTATAAATACCCTATTAGGTTCAAAAGACTACCATCTCAATGAACTCATTAAAATCCCTGCAATCAGACAATAATGCACAATTAAAACTCCCAATAAACCAGTTTTAGTATTGATGAAGGAAATAATATGAAAATTTTAGTCCCTGTGAAGCGGGTTGTAGACTTTAACGTAAAGGTGCGCGTCAAAGCTGATGGCACAGGCGTTGACATTGACAATGTGAAAATGAGCATGAACCCATTTGATGAAATTGCGGTTGAAGAAGCCATTCGGCTAAAGGAAGCTGGCAGTGCCGATGAAGTTATTGTGGTTTCGGTTGGAGTGCAACAATGTCAAGAAACTCTACGCACCGCGTTAGCTATGGGTGCTGACAGAGCCATATTGGTAAAAACTGATGCATTAGTTGAACCTTTGGCAGTGGCTAAAATATTGGCAAAAATTGCTGAGGAGGAAGGTACAAACTTAGTGATATTGGGCAAACAATCTATTGATGATGATTGCAACCAAACGGGCCAAATGTTGGCCGCATTAATCGGTCGCCCACAAGGTACATTTGCCAGTGAAGTCGTGGTTGAAGATGATAAAGTTACCGTCATACGTGAGGTGGATGGTGGTTTAGAGACAATTTCAATGAGCCTTCCTGCCATTGTGACCGCTGATTTACGGTTGAACGAACCACGTTATGCAAGCCTGCCTAATATTATGAAAGCCAAACGCAAGCCGCTAAGTGAAAAAATGGCAGAAGATTATGGCGTAGATTTAAAACCAAGGCATAAAATTATTGCGATTAGCGAACCCGTAACGCGTGAAGCAGGAATAAAGGTTGCTGATGTAACCGAATTGGTGGCAAAACTTAAGAGCGTAGGAGCGATATAATGAGCATTTTATTATATGTTGAGCATGATGGCATAAACGTAAATGAAGCCACTTTAAAAGCAGCGGCCGCAGCCAACCAATTGGCTGAACATATGGGCAATGTTGAAATCCACGCTTTGGTGGCGGGCAGCGGCACAATATCTGTTGCAGAACAGGCGACTAAGATTGCTGGGGTGGCAAAGGTTGTTCATATTGATAATGCTGCCTATGAAAACCCACTTGCCGAGAACTTAACCCAATTAGTACAAAATCTTATGGCTGATTACATGGTTCTAATTGCAGCTGCAACAACCACTGCCAAAAACTTTTTACCTTGTGTGGCGGCTTTACAAGATGTGATGCAGATATCTGACATAATTGAGGTAAAATCAGCCAGTTCTTTCAGCCGGCCTATCTATGCTGGCAACGCAATTCAAACGCTCGAAACATCGGATGAAAAACTCATTATAACCGTACGGACAACAGCGTTTGAAACTGCAGAACTATCGGCAAATGCCGCCATAACAGACATTACCTTTGCAGCGGAAGAGGCAACCAGCTCTTTTATCAGTGCCGAATTATCAGAATCAGAACGACCTGATCTTGCTTCAGCAAAAATTGTGATTTCAGGCGGTCGAGGTATGGGGTCTGGCGAGAATTTCTCCTTAATTGAAAGGGTCGCCGATAAATTAGGCGCAGCGATTGGTGCTTCACGTGCAGCTGTTGATGCAGGTTATGTACCGAATGATTATCAAGTTGGGCAAACCGGTAAAGTAGTGGCACCAGATCTGTATATTGCAGTTGGTATATCCGGCGCAATTCAACATTTGGCTGGCATGAAAGATAGCAAAATTATCGTTGCGATTAACAAAGATGAAGATGCGCCAATATTCCAGGTCGCAGATTTTGGCCTTGTTGCTGATTTGTTTGATATATTGCCTGAATTAGAAAAAGCACTATAGCAAAAACTGTTGGTAAGAGGCAACAAGTCGTCTTTGATAGTGTTCTAGCAACTGCTTCAAAAGCATAAAGTGTAGAAATCGAAGGATATAACTTTCTTGAATTGTTCAATATTTATTCCTTTTGGTAATAAGTATATGACATATCATCTTTTGATAAAACACCCAAAAATCTTATAATATATTAAAAATAAAATCTTAAGGACAAGTATAATGGGCAACATAAAAGATAAAAATTCATTCACTTGGAGCGATCCATTTTTATTGGACCAACAATTGACCACCGAAGAAAGAATGATTGCCGACAGTGCACGCGCCTATTGCAACGATAAATTAAGCCCCAGAGTAAGACAAGCTTACCAAAAAGAATATACCGACCCAAACATCTTCCGTGAAATGGGCAATCTTGGGCTTTTAGGCATTACATTGCCCGAAGAATATGGTGGAATTGGCGCCTCATACGTTGCTTACGGCCTTGTTGCACGAGAGGTTGAACGTATTGATAGCGGTTATAGATCAATGATGTCAGTGCAATCTTCTTTGGTCATGTACCCAATTTATGCTTATGGCTCAGAAAAGCAGAGAAAAAAATATTTATCCAAATTGGCCTCTGGAGAATATATTGGCTGCTTTGGTTTAACCGAACCAGGTGCAGGCTCCGACCCTGGAGCTATTATCACCAAAGCCACAAAAACCAAAAATGGTTATCGTCTTCATGGAGCAAAAACTTGGATTTCAAACTCACCCATTGCAGATGTTTTTGTGGTCTGGGCAAAGTCGGATGCGCATAATGGTGCCATTCGCGGGTTTGTGCTAGAAAAAGGCATGAAGGGTCTATCTGCACCAAAGATTGAAGGTAAATTAAGTTTGAGAGCCTCAATCACTGGTGAAATCGTCATGGATGAGGTCGAAGTAGGAGAAGATGCTTTATTGCCAAACACAGAGGGACTCTCCGGGCCATTTGGTTGCTTAAACCGTGCACGTTATGGCATTTCTTGGGGGGTAATGGGTGCAGCAGAAGCTTGTTGGCATGCCGCACTTCAATACGGTCTTGATAGAAAACAATTTAACCGCCCACTGGCACAAACACAGCTATATCAAAAAAAATTAGCCGATATGCAAACCGAAATCACATTAGGTTTACAAGCTGCATTGCGTGTAGGCCAATTATTTGACCAAGACAAAATGGCGCCAGAAATGATAAGTCTTATCAAACGCAACAATTGCGGTAAAGCCCTAGATATTGCAAGAATGTCAAGAGATATGCATGGCGGCAATGGTATTTCGGATGAGTTTGTGGTGATGCGCCATATGATTAACCTAGAAACCGTCAATACCTATGAAGGTACAAATGATATTCATGCCTTAATCTTGGGCCGGTCACAAACAAATTTACAGGCATTTTTCTAATGGTCGAATCAGCGCTTAAAAACATAAAAGTGTTGGAGTTAGCGCTAATTTTTGCTTGCCTTTGGGCCGTGTAAACTGTTGACGACCTTGGAGCCATAGTTATTAAAATCGAAAATTCTGCAGGTGATGACACGCGGGAATGGGGGCCTCCATTCTTAGAAGATGAAAATGGGAATTCATTCTTACATGAACGAATATATCCAGCAATTACCCTCATTGAGATCTCAACATTCTTCAAAGAAACTTTAGCGGGAATGAAGGGGGCCGTTAAAATTTGGTTTCGACGTTTATGCAAATAAGCCTCCAATAAACAGCAAGTAAATTAGGTTTAATTACCAATTTATTTACTCAATGCCAACATAAAAATCAAGCTTACGAAAATGCCATCGGTTGTAATAAAAATAAAAAGAGGGCATAAAAAATGTGATTCCAACTGTGTGCCAATCCGCCATTTGAAAAAAATAACGTGTTGATTTAATTTACCTGAGAAGTAGTTCGAATCTCTAATTCAATGACAATTTCAGTTAATTTTGAAAAGCCTACAACATTCAACCAAAGCTATGTCATCGCGCCATTACAGAGTCGCATATTCAGAATTATTGGACTCCAATTATAGACTTTTAAAAGGTTGTCCAATGGTGTGGTGTATTCTGGGTTTGTTCATGCTTATCTCGGGTAATATTGGACAATTATTTCTGAGGTTTTCTGCGGGTTACAGAGAATAAACAGGTTCTGGGGGTCAAGGGGTCGTAGGTTCAAATCCTATAGTTCCGACCATTTTTTCTTATATGATTCAAAATGTTACATCAATTGACCCCTTTGATAAAATTGGACAACTTTTGTCCAATGACATAATTCCATTCGAAAATTATATAACAATTCAATATCTTAGTTGGTAATATAGGTTGTCCAATGATGTAATTTATATTGAAATTATTTAAGGAAGCCAGACAATGGCTCTGAATAGGTTTTATCAATAGCTTTAGTTTTCCTCACTCATTTAATTCAATGATACATAAATCTAAAGATGCCTCACCAATCATAATTTCCGCGACACTAAAACTATGGTCCAATGCACCATCATTTTTGGGTTTTGGGGGGCATGAAATTTTGGTGATGCCTGTTTGGATGATGGCTCTTGCGCAATCGGCACAAGGAAAACGGTTTATGTAGATTTTGCAATCTTGTAACCTAACTCCGTTTCTAGCTGCATTGTAGATTGCGTTTCGTTCTGCGTGCTCCATCCAGAAAAACTTCTCGCCACTTTCGCGATTGAACCGAACTTCTTGACCTGCATCAACACCACGTGGAAAGCCATTATAACCTGTCGAAATAATCTCATTCGAAAAACCTACAATAACGGCACCAACTTTAAAATGAGGGTCTTCTGACCAGCTCGCAATGTGGTTACATAGAACCCTGAATCGCCTGTTCCATTTTTGAGTTTTTTCTGAGCCATCCATTGTTTTGATCCTGAATATAATTTATTGATCGCGCAATTCACCAAAGCCAGTGACTGCTTTGGCACCACCTCGCATTTTTGCACTGAACCAGATGCCAAATATGGTGGCGATATATGGCAGGCCTAGCAATAAATCATGCGGCACATCTTCGCCAAAAAGCAATTGTGCTCGAATGCCTAGAGCGCCTACAATGGCAAAAAACGACGCGGCAAGCATGGCACCAATCGGGTGACTTGCGCCAAATACAACAGCTGCGAAACTCATAAACCCACGTCCAGCAGTCATGTTTTGCGCGAAAATTTGCAGGCTACCTGCGGCTAATTCTGCGCCGCCGAGTGCACATAGAACTCCGCCAATCATAAGCGCTATAAAACGCATGCGGCTTGGATTTACACCGACACTGCGCGCAGCAAATGGATGTTCTCCAGAGGCGGTGATTTGCAAGCCGAGCCGTGTGCGACAGATAAGAACCCACATACCAAATACTACAAATGGCATTAGCAATACCAATATCGACAAGCCGCTGAATGCTCCGAATATATTGCCAAAAACTTCACCAATCTTTGGCAAACCAAATTTAGCGTTTACTGCGGCTGGCGTGCCAAAGATAGCTTCGACCGCGAGTGTGGTGCCGCCAAGCCCAAGACCAGTTAAGCCCAATCCAGCAATGATTTGATTGGCTTTTAATTTCTCTACCACAAACCAAAATATAATTGAACCTAATATGCAAAATAAGCACGCCAGCAATAAGGCGTATAATACTGAACCCGTCAGCACGATGCCTAATATAGTGCCGCAAGCACCCACAATCATGAGACCTTCTAGCCCGAGATGCCAAATGCCAGCTCTTTGCGCAATCACACCAGCTAAGGTTACGTAAATTAATGGTGTTGCGGAACGCAATATTGCAATGATCATTTCTTCCATTTTATGCTCCCTAAGCTGAAAAACATGTCTAAGAATTTTGACTTGGCGGTGATGAACAAAGCAATGGCTGCGTTTATAATCTCAATAGCAGAGGCCGGTAAGCCCGACATAACTGGCAAATAGAGTGCTGCCGAGGCCAGCCCGCCAAAAAACAGCGCCGCAACGGCTGCACCAGCGATGGACAAGTTCGCCACCAGTGCAATGAGAATGGCCGTGAAGCCGTGGGCTGGTAAAAAACCTGCTGCGAGCCGACCATTTGGCCCCATAAGTTCAACCGTGCCCGCAATGCCAGCGAGGCCGCCTGAAATTAGAAAACTTGCCAGACCAACGCTCATTAATTTTGCGCCTTGCCATTCGACCATAGTGGCGTTTCGCCCTGCAAGGCCAGAAACAACACCAAATGCTGTACGATTGGCCAACACCCACATGATGAGGCCAAGACTTATCGCAATCATTATGATTGTGGGGGATAATTCATATGAATTGCCGATGCGATAAGCAGCATCGAGTGGCCTTGATGACGCCTGCTGCCCAGAACCTGAAGGGTCTTTAAGCGGGCCACCAGTGACATAAATTAGAATAAGCGACGCTAGGAAATTGCCCATTAGAGTTGTGATCACTTCGTCTGCACCAGATTTTAAGCGCAATAAGCCTGGCCACAATGCCCATAATGCACCACCTAATGCACCCGCCATAAAGCATGCGGGAACAACGATGAATGCTGGTGAGCCGTTTAGCCATTCGGCGGTGAAGGCTGCAAAAATAGCGCCAATATAAAATTGACCCTGTGCGCCAATGTTGAAATATCCCGCTCTAAAGGAAATGATCACGCCAATTGAAGTGATGAATAATGGAGCCGCCCAACGCAAAGCGTGTTTCATCGCACCATTACGCAAAAATGCGCCATTGATTATTGATTCGAACAATTCAAAAGCTGAAAACCCTGCAGCTATGAAAATGAGACTGCACAAAGCAAGCGCTAGTAATATAAATGACAAGGCTCTGAAAATAGTTATAAATTGCGTATTCATAAATCAGCTCCGATCATCGCTGCGCCAATTTCTTTTATGTCAAATGGTGGCGTGAACTCCCCAACCAATTGCCCCGACAGAAACACAATTATTCGGTCTGAAATATCGAATATTTCATCTAAATCAGATGATATAAACAAGATGCCGCTGCCATTATCTCTTGCTTGGCGTAAGGAATGCCAGACAAAGTCAGTCGCGCCGATGTCCAAACCGCGTGTGGGTTGAGCGGCGATTATGAGCTTGGCATCGGCGTCCATTTCGCGTGATAAAATTACTTTTTGGGCATTACCACCCGATAAAGAGCCTGCCAATTGGTCGACATTTGTATATCGAACATCCCATTTTTTTAAACCTGAATCACAGGCTGCCCGATCTTGTTTTGGCTTGATGAATGAAAAAGTTGGTTTTTGTAAATATTTACGTATCGACCAATTTTCCCATAAAGAAGAACTTGAGCTCAGACCCTCTACATTTCGTTCGAACGGAATGATACGCAACCCTTTGGAGCGGCGTTCAAGATGAGACATTTGCGTCATATTCTGGCCATTTAAATGTATTTCACCCGACTTCAGATTTACCATATCTGCGATCGCGCGCACCAGTGTGCGCTGTCCATTGCCTTCAATACCTGCAACACCAACTATTTCTCCTGCAGCAATGGTCAGACTAACATCATCTAAGGCAGCACCTTCAACATCTTTAATTGTCGATAATGATTGAACATCTAACACCGCATCTTGTTGTGTTTCAGGTCTTAGGCTGCCTTTGTTTGAACTCGCTAAATTCTGGTTGGCATTTTCGCCAATTATCATGGCGGACAATTTTTCGCGGTCAATGCCTTCACAATTTAGCGGGCTTTGAACTAATTTTCCGCCTCGTAAAACTGTCACTGTGTCGGCAATATCCAACACTTCTTTTAGCTTGTGCAAAACCAATATCACCGTAACGCCGCTTTGCTTAAGCTGTCTTACGCGTACAAATAATTTTTGGGTTGTTTCGGGCGATAAAACGGCTGTTGGTTCATCTAAAATTAGAAATTTTGCGTCGCTTATCAATGCGCGTGCAATCTCGACTGCTTGTTGTGTTTCTACGGGTAGGTTTTTTATACGTTCACTTGATTTTACTTTGACTTCAAGCTTATCCAAATGTTTTTGCCAAAATCGTTTTAAGGATTTTCGGCTATATATCTTGCCACTTCCTGCGCCAAACTGCATGGCCTCGGCAACCGTAAAAGAAGGTGGCAATGCAAAACTTTGATGCACCAATTCAACGCCAGCTTTTCTGGCTTGCTTAACATCTCCGCCTGGCATGGTTTTATTATTCACCGTCATTTCACCTGCCGAAGGACGTATGAGCCCCGCAACCACACGAGCAAAGGTTGTTTTTCCCGCGCCATTTTGCCCCACAACCGCATGAATTTTACCACGTTCAAAAGCGACGCTAACATCTTGAAGTGCATGAACAGCACCAAATGACACGGTGATGTTTTTGCATTCGAATATATTTTCGTCGCTCTTGATCATCTGTATTCCAATATTTAGATGGTTTTATTGTAACCTAAAGCTCAGTGCTGAATGGAACATTCAATGACCCATCTAGAATAGCGGCTCTTACCTTTTCGATTTCTGCCCAAGCTTTGGCAGATTTGGCATTAATATCCGCATCGCCTTGCTCTTTAAACAAAGGAGACAGAATAAAATCAATCACACCAGTCCCCAAACCTGTTGAACGATGTTTGCCACCCACCCAATCAGCTTCTAGTGCAGCTGCAGCCTCATTGGCCAACGAAGAACCAAAATCCAACCCGACTATGGCAATGATTGATTTTGGCCCCAATTCAAATTGGGCTGGGTCGAGCGATGATACCATGCGACCCATTTTTTCATTTGCGGCCGAAATGATGCCACCATCGGTTGCGCCAGAATCGGTTTGAATATAATCGATGCCATCAGCATACATTTGGCTTGCCACTTCTAGGCCTTTGGCAGGATCTTGGAATGAGCCTGCAAACGCCACAGAAACTTTAATGTCTTTATTCACCGACATGGCGCCCGCTTTAAATGCGTTATAATCGGCATTAATGGACGGAATGGAAATACCGCCAATAAAGCCAAGTTTGCCTGTAGATGATACATGGGCTGCGAATATTCCTGAAAGATAGCAACCTAAATAATAATCGTAAGAGACAGATATAACATTGGCGATTGGTGGCTCAAATGCATCGCCAAATAATTGAATCCACTTTGTATTGGGGAATGTCGGCGCTACAGCTTTAAACGGTTCGGCCACTTCATTAAAAGTAGAAACAACAACGGTTGCACCCGCCTCACCTAAAGTTCTGAAAATGGTTTCATAGGTTGCAGGGTCTTTTGCATAAATTGTACGCGCGGTAAAACCTTTTTCAGCGGCTAATTTTTTTAGCTCAGCAATCATGGAGTCGACTGGGCCGTTATCACCTGCCGCCTGTGTGTGCACCAGTGCCACTAAATCATCAGCAGCTAATGCGGGTGTTATGCCCATGCTTAGGGCAAAACCCAAAGCACCCAACCCAGCACTTGTTTTTAACACTTGGCGGCGAGATACGGATTTGCCAATATTCTTAATTTCATTTGTCATTTTATTTCCCTCTTCTTTGGTTTTTCTTCATTTAATTTCTGGTGAATATGATGCAGGATTCATAATCATCACTTCTTGTTTCTGAATGGCTTCTAATGCCCAGATTTCAGAAATAAATTTCTGCCAATCGGGATCAGCGTACATAGCCGCACGGCGCCTTTCGCGGTCGGCCAAATCTTCATATGCCCACATCAGCACGCTGGTATGCAGCACGCCAATTTCGCTGATATAAAGCCCCATAAATGTACCCAGATGTTTTTTTTGCACTGGCAAGCCGTCTTTTTCATATTTTAGCAACCAGCCATCTATGCTGCCGGGTTTGAAGCTGTACATTCTATGTTCGATAATCATTTCAATTTCCCTTCAATATAATTTCGGCCATTTTTTCACCAATCATAACGGTTGGGGCATGAGTATTGCCGCTGGTTATAATCGGCATAATCGACGCATCAGCGACGCGTAAGCCTTCAATTCCATGTACTTTTAGGTTTTCATCCACCACAGCCATGGGATCATTTCCCATCTTACATGTGCCAACGGGATGAAAAGTAGTGAGCGAATTGTTGCGTAACCAATTGGTTAAATCTTCTTCGCTGGTATATTCGGCTCCGGGCGCTAATTCTTGGCCTCTATATTCATTCATTGCGGGTTGACCGATGATATTTCTGGCGATTTTTATGCCATCAATTATGGTTTTCACATCGAACTCTGTTTTTAGATAATTCGCCAATATTTTGGGTGGCGTTTTCGGATTCGCTGAAGCCAATGTAATTTCACCACGGCTTGTTGGGTTAACAGGGCCAATTCTAATGGTAAAACCATGATTGGTCTCAGTAGCGTCTTTTTTCTTAAATGGATTGGGAATATAAAGATTGGCCGATTTTTCAAGCCCTGGCATAAAATGATATTGAATGTCTGGCGATTCAAGCGCGTCTCTTGATTTTATCAAAGCGCCAGATTCATAGGGAAATGTGGTCGCAAAACCTTTGCCAAAAAACAAGCCTTTAAGAACCGATAATACAATTTTATCAAACCGTAAGTCTTTATAAAGACTAATTGGTTTTGGGCATTCCCACGACATCACACAATCTACATGATCTTGCATGTTCTTACCAACGCCCGGCAAATCGACAACGGACTTAATATTGTGCATTGCCAACTCATTTGCAGGGCCGATGCCTGACAACAATAATAGATGCGGCGAATTCACTGTGCCTGCTGATAGAACGATTTCCTTGGTAATTGAGAAAACCTTTTTAACGCCATTCACATTCACTCTAAGACCAACAGCTTTACCATTATCTACAATGATATTTTCTGCCAATGCGTTGGTTATGACGGTCAAATTTTTACGATGTTTAATGGATTTTAAAAAAGCAAAACTTGTCGACCAGCGTTTGCCCTTTTTAATGTTAAAATCGTAACGCCCCATACCCTCTTGGTCTTGGCCGTTAAAGTCATCGTTTTTATTGTAGCCCGCTTCGACGCCCGCGTTGATAAATATATCGTGCAACTCATTGTCACTTCTGGCTTTACAAACATACAATTCACCATCTTTGCCGTGGAATTCATCGTCACGGCTCTCATGATTTTCAGATTTTTTGAAAATTGGTAAAACTTCGTCATATGACCAACCCTTATTACCCATTTGCGCCCATCTGTCATAATCAAGCTTGTTACCACGTACGTAAATCATGCCGTTAATAGTAGAGGTGCCGCCCAATACTTTACCGCGTGGCCAATAGAGTGAGCGACCGTTTAAATATGGTTCTGGTTCGGTGTAATATTTCCAATTGTGTATGCCCATTTGAAATAGTTTACCCATTAACATGGGTAATCTAAAAAAAGGGTTCCAATCTTTACCGCCCGCTTCAAGCAATAGAACGCGGTTGTTCCCATCTTCGCTTAAGCGGTTGGCGACCACGCAACCTGCAGAGCCTGCTCCCACAATGATATAATCATATTCTTCTTGTTCACTCATAATTTTACCACTTAATTGCTTTTTGGCCGTTCGCTTTTAAATAGCGATTACACACTAGAAAAGGGTTTTCTTGCGCAAATGTATCTTCATCAAAAGCTGGATGCGGACGCTCGATTTCGCCATCTCCATTAATGTTAGCTGTTTGGAAATGCTCTATTGCCATGTCGCCAAATGCCATGAATGCAACTGGCTTGTCGAGACCGCTAAAATGCTTCAAAATCGTTTGAATAAAAGGGTGCCAAATCGGCCCATGGCCTCTAGACTGATGAATGTCTACGTCACGTTGAAACCGGGAGAGTGTGAGCGAAGAATTCAATAAAAGCACCCCTTGATTAACCCATGTATCCATTAATTTATATGGGGGTTCAAATTCAAATTTTTGATTTTCAATGTCAGTTAACAAGCCTGGCCAATCTTCAAAAGACCGTGCATAATTAGCATTTCCAGTTCGGCTAGCACAAATTTGTTGGGTGAGAACACGCATGCTTTTGGAAAACATCTTGTTCATTTCACGCCACTCGACAATATTCCCTGCCTCAAAAGCCCGCC
Organism: OCS116 cluster bacterium; assembly: GCA_002402005.2. Classification (GTDB taxonomy): domain Bacteria; phylum Pseudomonadota; class Alphaproteobacteria; order Rhizobiales; family OSC116; genus OCS116. The sequence goes on from NVUS02000005.1 coordinate 17,570, forward strand.
CCGTGGCAAACCCTGGCTCGGGATATGGGTCTTGCCCTAAAATCACGCATGTCACATAGTCTGGTGAAATATCATCAAATGCAGCAAATATGTGAGCGCCATTTGGTTCGCCCGGAAATACTGATTTCCGCCTAGAGGGGAAAATAGGTTCCCAATATTCTATTTCCAAACCTTGATCACAATCATCAAAACCCAAGTCAACATTTTTGAGCATGGGCAACCAACTTGGTGGCAAATCCAATTGCCATCCTTCTAAGGTTTGTTTTAATGCACTTGATAATTTTACTGGCATGAATTGCTTTCGTTAACGTTTCCACAACGCTAACAAAAACTTGACCAAAGTGTCAACTTTTATTTGTAATAACTTGACTAAAGTATCAACTTATTGACTTTTCAATTGATAATTTCAATACACTATGTAATATTGAACCCATTGTTTTATAACAATTTTGAAAATTATGACTAACACATTTTATATGAGATAATTCATGAAAAAAAATTCAATAAAAACTTCAGAAAAGAAAATTAGATCTAAAAATGAGGTCAAAATATTGAATGCTGCCGTGTTGTTGTTTTCAAAAAAAGGCTATGACGGCACTCGTTTCATGGACATTGCCAAAGCCAGCGAGTTGCCAAAAGCCAATGTATATTACTATTTTGCCAACAAAAATGAAATTTATGAGCGGCTGATTGAAAATGTCTTGCAAGGTTGGGACAACGCGTTCGAACATATCAATCTCGACCTTGAGCCATCCCAAGCCATCAGTGCTTATATCGGGGCTAAATTAGACTATGCCCGCGTCCACACAATTGAGTCACGTTTTTTTGCTCACGAAATGTTACGAGGTGGAGAATTTTTGACACGCAAGCAACGCCAACATATTCGCGAGGTGACGCGTAAACACGAACACGTACTTGAACATTGGATATCGCAAGGGAAAATTAGAGACATAAGCCCTCAACATTTTTTCATCATGCTATGGGCAAGCACAGAATTTTATGCAAATTTTACCAATATTGTTGAGCTCACACTAGAAAAAAGAAAGCTCACCAAAAAAGACTTTGATGTCGCCCGCGAAACCATTGTAAGCAATATTTTGAATGGATGTCTTGTAAAATAACACTTTCAAAACAAAACTAATTTGGTTTTGAAAAGGTTGTCCAATGGCATAGTGTATTCTGGGTTTGTTCATGCTTATCTGGGGTAATATTGGACAACCTCTTTTGAGGGTTTCTGCGGGTTGCAGAGAATATGAAGGTTCTGGGGGGTCAAAGGGTCACTTTTTAGCTTTATCAGGCAGAAAGTAGAGATTCGGCCGAAACACCCCATTCATTGTAAAGAGTAATGGCTTGAGATCTAGAAAGGCTACGTTTTCTATTCAAAATATCTGAAGCGCGAGACTTACCAATAAGTTTTGCTAAATCAGACTGGCCGAAGCCTTTTTGTTCCATAGTAAATTCAATTGCTGATATAGGATCTGGCGGCTGGATTGGATATGCGCATTGTCGCACAAATAACAACGCACTCATTGAACTTTTAGAACCTGATTAAGGCATGAAAGTCTCTGTTTTGGTGCAACCGCCTAAAAACCAATATAAAAAGTTTTAATATGATTGCGGCCTTGGCTCACGCCTTGGCCGCTTTTTTGTGTCAAAAGATTCTCATATTGTTTAGTGAAGGTGCGTTTTTAAGCCAAAACCATCCGTATCTAATTTTAATGCTTTGGGCCACAATGCTGTCTTTAAAAACAACCGATCTTCGACTTTACAATATTTCTTCTGCGAGGAATGAAATTCTTGCACCAAACCCGCACAACAAAGAGGTTTAATAATGTGGTGATACAATTCGGAAAGCTCTTTGTCCCATATAGATTCCGTGTCCTCTTTTTTACCAAAAAACACACCTCTAAGCTCAATACCGCTCTTTTCTGTTTGCAGCTCTACATTGAGTATATTAAAAAATATATCCCAAGTTCCTGCAAGAGCTTCAGCCAAGCGATAGCCGTTAGAATGGTCCATATCAAATAAGTAAGCAGGCGCTAACATTTCAAAAATTGCTGCAGGAGCGTCAACTAGCTTCTTTCCCTTTTGGGTCAATAAAAATTGCCCTTTATAATGTCGCCCTAATTTTAAGTGTAACAATAGAGTATGGATTATTCCACAAGCAGGAAAATCAATTTCATTGAGGACCTTATTTACAGTAAAGAGTTCATTTCTCGTATATTCCGGCCAATCAAAATTATTTGCAGCCCAATGTATGAACGTACGATTGAAAGCCTTATGCTTTTTTGTCAGTCCGATACCACCATTTTCAGCAATATAATCCAACGTCAACTTACATGCTCGCGTTAATGGCGAACATTTCAACAACAGATCTTCATCATCAATGAGCTTAAAAACTATCACGACCAAATACCCCTGTTAAATTAATTTCTAATTCATGCCTACATCTGAGATAAAAAAAAGGCAAGTGAATAGCTTAACGAACATAAACCGCCCTCGCCGTTCGTTGTCATTTTTAACGTACATTTACACAGAAAAAAGGTTTTACAATTCGATAGTTTATTCTTGTTTTGTTCACGGTTATCTAAAAAACCTTGTAAAACCTGATTGGCGGTTAACAGCGTTTAAAGGCATATAGCCTTGACTGGGGGGGCAACGGGTCAGAAATGAAACAATCTTTATTCATTCAACTGCACAATGATTCGACATGCCTCTTTACCCAATCAGCATCTAGCGGCAGCCCTGCCATCAATTTTCTGTAAAAAACTGGCGACACCGCCAAGATTAAGAAGTCCGTGGGGTTCGTACCGTGATCAAGCTCCCCGCTCTGTATTGCAGAATCAACAATAGGTTCAGAATTTTTAAGACGCTGCAAAACAAACTCTTGAAGGAGCTTTTTCATATCAAGGTCGATTGCGGCAGCAGCGATAAGCTGAGGCGCCACAAACCCCCAATCTGTATTATCTAACGCATAAATTAGACCCATAATGAGGCGCTCAACATCGGCTTTCAATGACCCTAAACTCGAAAAATCCGATGAAGGTGGCGCGGCAACCGTTTCAAATGCTTCCAATAACAATGAGTTGATGTCGGGCCAATGCCGGTACAATGTACTACGCGATATCCCAGTTCTGGCCGAAACGGATTGGTAGGTGACCTCTCTGATTCCTTTTTCTTTGATCAATTCGATAGCCGACAACAATGCCTTATGCCGCGTCACTGCAATTCTAGGGTCTTGTTTTTCAATCATTTACTTCTCTTGTGATACATTGTGTTGCATAGTGGTTCAAAGTGTACTATAGGTGTAAGCCAACTATAAAACATCAACGATTATCTGGCAATAGAGGATATAATGACTATGGAACTCAAAACAATATTACTGCTCGGGCGTACTGGCATTAACGTGCAAAACGTCAAAGAAAGTATTTCTGTTAAAAATGTGAACTTACTAAGTGGCACATCGTTTAATGAAGTTGAAACAGCATTCGAAGACAATAATATTGACATCGTGATTATGGGCGCGGGGATTGATTTGGATATCCGCACCGCCATCGTGCAACATATTTTCACTGTCAGCAAATCGACAAGCGTTCATATGAAAGACTGGGATTCGGGGCCACAAGGTATGGTGCCATTTATCGACGACGTGCTGCGCGGGCTGATCGGCGACACTGCCTAGCATCAAAACTCAAACCCAAATAATTCAATTTGAAAGAATAAAAAATGGCAATGAAAAGCAACTCAGAAAAATTCGGCCTAGTTCCAGTCCTGATACATTGGCTGACCGCCATTCTGATCATCGGAATGATGATTTCAGGTACAATAATTGCGGGACTGACCGACCCTGATGCTAAAACCGCCCTGCTGCAAATGCATGCGCCCGTGGGATCGCTAATCGGTATTTTGACTCTATTTCGCATTGTCTGGTGGCTGTTTATAGATAAAAAACCTGACCATCCTAAAGGTTCGCCTAAATGGCAGAATGTCTCTGCCCAAGTCGTTCACTTCGGCCTATATTTTGCTCTGCTATTGATGGCAGCAAGTGGAGTAGGTATGTTTCTTCTTTCTGGGGCTGGGCCAATCATTGCAGGTTGGGTCGACGCACCTCTCCCTGATTTTAA
>NVUS02000050.1 GCA_002402005.2 OCS116 cluster bacterium
AAAGAAAAAGGCTTTTCAGATGATGATGTCGCTTTGGTTCTTGGTCATGCCGACCCTAAAATGACAAAGCGTTATAATAAGAGTGCAAATAATCAAAAAACTATGCGAAAAGTTCTGTCAATTTTTGACGCTAAAAAGAACATAAAATAAACAAACTTGTAAAACTTTTGCTGAAAACATGTAAAACTGTAAAATTTACAATGTTCAAAATATCAGGCAAGTATCTGAAATACATAACAAAATACTGGTGCCCGCGAGAGGATTCGAACCCCTGACCCTCGGAGTAGAAATCCGATGCTCTATCCAACTGAGCTACGCGGGCGGTGTCTGCGCAAATTAGCCAATAAATTGTTGTTTGTCGTGGCTTATTTGGTAATTTCAGACAATAAGTGTGGAAACTCACTTAATTAATGTGTCCAATTCACCTTGCGGCCATAAGCAAAATTATCGGAATAGGCTTTTGGTGACCTTGCACGTTTTTGTGGTTCGGTAATTTTATAGGCCAAGCCTTTTTTAACTGCAAAGGCGATTGCATCTTCTTTGTTATCAAAGCTCATCTTTAATTGGGTCGAAAGCGTATCGCCAGAACCAAGATATCCCGCCAATGCGCCAATTTTTTTGGCTTCGCTTTGGTCAAATTCAAGCAGCCAATTTTTTGTTTTGCCAACACCAGATTGCATGGGGTTGCGCGCAGGTTGATAGATATGTACGAGCATTTTGACACCTTTAACAAATAGAATCTAATTCCATAATATATAATCTTTCTCATATTTATATAAAAAACGCTTATTTTTCTCAAAAATGCACATTATTATGTAAAATAACCAATAAGATAGGCCAAAACAGGGATAAAATATGAATGATTCAGATAAGTTCTCAGGCTTCAGTGCCGAGGCCTTTGCTTTTTTACGAGACATTGCGGCCAATAATAACCGCGAATGGTTCGAGGCTAACAAGCCCATATACCGCAATCAAGTCGAAGCGCCGGCCAAAACCTTACTCGAAAATTTAAAATCCGCACTAATTGTGATGACTGACAAAGAAATGAGTGGCAAGATTTTTAGGTTTTACCGTGATGTCAGATTTAGCAAAGACAAATCACCCTATAAAAATCACATCAGAATGCTGATCTACCCCGAAGGCCGCACGCAAAATAACAGCGGCGACATTCCTATTTTCTACGTTTCAATCGAGGCCGATAAAATTCGCATTGGCGTCGGCACCATGGTATTTGATAAAATAACTCTAGATAAATTCCGCCGCGCCATGGTGGATGATGAACAGTCACAGGAATTTCTAAACATTGTCAACCCACTGTTAACCAAGGGCTTTACGGTCAATGAGCCGCCGTTAAAGCGCGTGCCTTCAGGGTTTGATAAAGACCATGAAAATGCCCAATGGCTCAAACGCAAAGGCATGGCTGTGTGGTATGATACTGACATTCAACAGCTACAAGGCAAAGCCAGTGTTACAAACCTGATGAATATTTTCAGCCAGTGCCAAGGTTTTTACGATTGGCTAATCAAGCTACGCTAAGGGCTTAACGTCCCGGTTCATACCGGTCACAACGTTGCAATCCGGCATCCAAATCTTCCCAATTGGCTTTAGATGTCATAAATGTATGCGCCATCGGCCGTTCAATTATATCGCTATCCAACATACCCAACCGAATGCGGACATTCTGTTGGTCATCAATATTTGAGCTATAAATGGGCGATGCGCATAATTTGCAAAAATGCCGGTATTTGCCTTCCACTTTGCCAAATTTGCCAATATGTTCAGCGCCAGAAGTAATTTCAAACTCATCACGCTTGACCACCCCATTGGTGGCATAAGTCGTACCAGATGATTTGCGACATTTAGAGCAATGGCAGTGAATGATTGAGTCAATCGTCCCGGATATTTTCACCGTAACTTGGCCGCAATAGCAGCTTCCTAAGTAAGTCATAGTCTACACCTTATATTCAGTTCAAAATTGAGTCCAAAAAAAACGCCCCAACAATTAAGTTGAGGCGCTTCATATCAAAATAATTTGATAAACTAGTCTAGTTTCGTAACTTGATCAGCTTCTGGGCCTTTTTTGCCCTGCTTGATTTCGTAGCTTACTTTTTGGCCGTCAGCCAATGTTTGAAAGCCTTCGCCTTGAATAGCAGAAAAATGTACGAATACATCTTTAGTGCCGTCGTCAGCTTCGATGAAACCAAAACCTTTAGATTCGTTAAAAAATTTAACTTTGCCAGTCGCCATGATATAATATCCTCAATTAGTGCGTTCTACAAATTTCCTGACCTAATTGGTGATACCAACATGATTAGCTTGGCATTTTTTCTACACGTCGCTAGACAATCATTCATTTGTGTTTACATTTATAACTATTATTGCGAAATATGAAAGCAGTTTATTTAGTTTTCTCACTAAGTTTTAGAAAATAGTGCTCAAAAGCCACAATTTATTCTAATGTATTGAATTGTATTATGTTTTTTTACCACTCAAATGCCCCATTTTCTAATTTTTTAGTTTAACGACCTAATTGTTGAGTTAAAAGTGATAGATGCTTGCATAATTTGCCTTTTTCTTGACATATTCTGCCTAAATTTGTTGATTATATGAAAATAAATCAGATAAATTACTTGTTTGTTTGAATTTTAGTTAATTATATTTAAATACCATCACTATAAATCCAACAAAAGCAGCCACTAAATGCTGCCCAGTGCCATCTGTTCCTGCGCAATCCTGTCCATCAAGCTCTCTATGTCGCCAACCTGCGCACCATCGGCCTTAACCCGCGCCTTAAAATTCATGATTGAATCGGCCAAAACTTCATCCAAATCTTCACTGCAGGTAAAATTGCCAACCAGATTTTTTATTTTGCGATTGTCTAATAATGTATTCCAAATCTTGTCGCAAAATAACCGCCCCGCCCATTCTGGTTCATATTTTATCAATGTATCGGCTGGCACATGCACCAAATTGGCTTCAATGCCCAAGCCTTTGGCAACGGCTTCATACATGGCATTCCACGTATAACCACGGTCAGAGCTAATGTGATAATCTTCGCCAATGGCTTGTGTTTTGCCAAATATGCGCACAAATGGCACAGCAAAATCGACAGATCGGGTCATCGTCCACACCACCAAACCATCACCCGCGACCAAAATAGGCTTGCCGGCCAGCAATCTATGGCCAACCACATCGCCTTCGCTCAGCATAGCGGGCAGGTTGGTGCGCACGGTGTGAGCTGGGCGCACAATGGTCCAAGGTAAGTTTTGGCTGGCTTTTAACGCCGCTTCGCTCTCTATCTTGCCTTCACTATAGGGCCAACCTGGGTTTACGGTCGGTGTGGTTTCGTTGACAAAATAATTATCACCAGATTTGCGATAAGCCGCAGTCGAAGAAATTAAAATATATTGCTCCGTATTGCCAGCAAACACGCGAATGTCTTTTTCAACTTGCGCGGCTGTAAAGGCCATAAATTGGCACACCACATCAAATTTCAACGCACCCAATTTGCCATAAGCCACGTCATCATCCATATCACCAACAATGGAAATCACCCCATCCGGTAACACGCCGGCCGTTTGCCCGCGGTTAAATACACTCACTTGGTGGCCGGCTTTTATGGCTTCATAGACACATGGTAATGAGATTTGGCCAGTGCCACCGATGAATAATATATTCATATTAACGTTCCCTTTATTGTAATGATAGTCCGTCGAAACTATATATTTGTCAACCGATGCCGTTTCATATTAAATGGCAGTTAGGACGTTTAGGGGTATTATGGCATATTATTTATCCATACTTGGTTTGGTTTTATTTGATTTTATCGCAATCATCTGGGTATTGCTGCGCCCGCATCGCGAGCCAGCCTCGCGTATTGCATGGGTGGCAGTCATCATTTTGCTGCCCTTCATTGGCGCTCTGGGCTATTTATGGCTTGGCGAAGTGAAAACCAGCCGCAAACGCATCAAGAAGCTGCAAAAAATTCAAGATGAAGCACCACATTTTTTACAATCACTTTACACACCGTCTCATCCACTTCAAATTAGCGTTGCAAACGGTTTTGAGCATTTGTTTAAACTCGGCAAATCAATCAACGGGTTTGCCCCCGTTGCTGGCAACCAAGCACAATTATTGTCAAATTCCGCAGCGATGATAGACGCCTTAGTGGCTGATATAGAAGCCGCTAAACATCATGTGCATATGTTATTCTACATTTGGCTACCCGATGAAAGCGGGCAACAAGTTGCCGATGCCCTAATGCGCGCCCAAAAGCGTGGTGTCACCTGCCGCGCCATGGTCGATAGCATTGGCTCAAGTGCCTTGGTAAAATCCAAATTATGGCAGCAAATGCAAGATGCCGGTGTGCAATTGGTAGCAATTCTACCGATTGGCTACAAAAAAAGCCGCATTGATTTAAGAAATCATCGCAAAATTGTGGTCATCGATGGTGGCATTACCTATTGCGGCAGCCAAAACTGCATGAATTCCACCTTCAACACCTTGGATGGCATGATATGGGTGGATTTGGTATTGCGCATAGAAGGCCCCATTGCCCAACAAAACCAATATCTTTTCGCCCATGATTGGATGCTGTGCAGCAACGAAGACATTAGCCATCTATTATACACGCCTCCACCAATAACCAAGGCAGGCTTCACCGCACAAGCCATCGGCACTGGCCCAACAGACCGTCATTTAGCCATGTCGCAAATGTTCATCGCGCTCATCGCCGCCGCTCGCCAAGAGCTGATCATCACCACCCCATATTATATACCCAACGAGGCGATACAAAGCGCATTGCAATCCGCAGCCTATCGCGGCGTGAAAACCACCCTTATCCTACCCGCCAAAAATGACAGCTGGGTGCTACAAGCCGCCAGTCATAGCTTTTACGAAGAATTACTAGACGCCGGCGTGCATATATATGAGTATAAAGACGGCCTTTTGCACACCAAATCACTAACCATTGATGGTCAATTCACCATGATTGGCTCAGCCAATCTAGACCGCAGAAGCTTCGATTTAAATTACGAGAATAACATCTTGATATCCGACAAAGCCATTGTCGCGCAAATTATAGACCGGCAACAAAGCTATATCGCG
>NVUS02000051.1 GCA_002402005.2 OCS116 cluster bacterium
GTCGGTCATAGTGATCCGGTGGTCCCGCGTGGAAGGGCCATCGCTCAACGGATAAAAGGTACGCCGGGGATAACAGGCTTATCTTGGCCAAGAGTTCACATCGACGCCAAGGTTTGGCACCTCGATGTCGGCTCATCGCATCCTGGAGCTGAAGCAGATTCCAAGGGTTCGGCTGTTCGCCGATTAAAGCGGTACGTGAGCTGGGTTTAGAACGTCGTGAGACAGTTCGGTCCCTATCTACCGTAGGTGTAGGAGAATTGAGAGGAGCTGCCCCTAGTACGAGAGGACCGGGGTGGACGTACCTCTGGTGGACCTGTTGTTGCGCCCGCAGCATTGCAGGGTAGCTATGTACGGAAAGGATAACCGCTGAAAGCATCTAAGCGGGAAGCCCCCCTCGAAACAAGTTCTCCCTATCAGGGCCGTGGAAGACTACCACGTTGATAGGATGGGTGTGGAAGAGTAGTAATACTTGAAGCTTACCATTACTAATTGCCCGATTGACTTGATTAACTCTTATTTACCAATATGTGTAAGTGAGACAACCAATCAGACACTTTACAGAACAACAGATACCTTATACTGCAAAGATATAAGTGAAAAATAACAAAGAATTGAGATCAAATCATATTAAATGTAATTTGCCGAGCAGGTGATTATAGCAAGGAGCCTAAACCCGATCCCATCCCGAACTCGGCCGTTAAATTCCTTTGCGCCAATGGTACTTTGGCTTAAGTCACGGGAGAGTAGGTCGTTGCCTGCTCTGCTAATTACATTTAATACATCAACTATATTACAATCACCCCCTGAAATCTTATAAAACATGTGGGTGATTATATCGCTCGGACGTTGACGCGTCTATTGTCGCGGGGTGGAGCAGCCCGGTAGCTCGTCAGGCTCATAACCTGAAGGTCGTAGGTTCAAATCCTACCCCCGCAACCAACTTAACTTGCTGTTGAGCAAGATCTTCCCTATCCAAGCTAGACTGCGCTACTCGCGCCACATCTGACATTAACAAGCCGCTCGTATTGAGTGGCTTTTTTGCGTTTGTGGCTATGGTCAAGATACCAGCTAAGTCGCCGACTAAGGTAATAGACATTGGGTGACTTTGGGCATCGTCCTTATTGTAATCTGGATTAGGAGACAGAATGATTTTATCGACTAATGACCTGATGGCCATAGTGGCTTCGTCTTTTTGTTCTGGGATGGAAAGAGAAGTAAATAACTTGTCGAGATTGGCCCGATAAGTGATCGCCATATTGGGATGAATTAGGGTCACTGGGCTTTTGCCACTATCAAAGATTTGCTGTAGCTCTTCTTGACGTGCTTCAAGTTTTTGCATTTCTGTGACAATAACTTTAGCTGATCCTCCATTTGTAAGGACTGATAAGAGTTTAGCCAATTTTACGTCTATGTTTTTGTACTCTTTTTGCTGTCTTTCTAACCCGACATTATGATTGATGCGTTTCTTGTTCATGTATTTGGTGAACTCAACACAAAATTCGGCAAATAGGGTTGGATCCATAAGATTGTCTTTGATGGCCTTAATAATTCTTTGTTCAAGTTCATCTTGTCGGATGTTTTGTCGATTATTACATGTGCCTTTGTTGCGAGCCGTTGCGCATCCCAGTAGAAATTTTGATATTTTACAATAGCCACCACCACAGCATGAGCATTTGGTGAGGCCACTGAATAGATATACGGGGCGCCTGTAGCGCACCATAGTGACATTGCTGTCATATGCGCGAATAGAATGGATTGAGTTTTGACGGTCTTTAACTGCGTTCCAGAGTTGATCAGAAACAACGGTTAGATGAGAAACGTCTTTTGTAATCCATTCTTCTTCGGGGTTAAGTCTTGAATTACGTAAACCGGTATTAGGGTTTTTAATATAACGAAGTCTGTTCCAGACTAATTTGCCAATATAGAGTTCATTATTTAAAATGCCTGTGCCACGTTCACGATTGCCATTTATGCTACTTGGGCCCCAATCTTTACCAGAAGGGCTAGGAATGCCTTCTTTGTTCAGTTGAACGGCGATTGCACGCGGAGACTTGCTTGAAGCATATTCCTTGAAAATACGTCTGATGATAGTGGCTTCATCTATGTTGATTGTGCGATCACCTTTAATGGCAGTGCCGTCCTCTGCAAATTTTTTGACAACGTCATAGCCATAGCTTTTACCACCACCAGATTTGCCAGCTTCAATGCGGCCTCGTAAACCTCTGCGGGTTTTATCGGCAAGGTCTTTTAGGAATAATGCATTCATTGTACCTTTTAAGCCAACATGAAGTTCATTGACTTCACCCTCCGCCAATGTGAATAATTTTATATCCAGAAATTGAAGTTGTTTGTAGAGATTGGCAATATCGGCTTGGTCGCGAGATAAGCGGTCTAAAGCCTCAGCGATGACAATTTTGAAGCTACCGAGCATTGCATCTTGTAGTAATTGCTGAATGCCAGGTCGTAATAAGAGACTTGCACCAGAAATTGCTTGATCCTTATAACTTCGCGCAACTTGCCAGCCTTCTTTAACGGCTCGTTCTTGGCACAAGCGGATTTGATCGTTAATTGAAGATTCTTTTTGGTGATTGGAACTATAGCGTGCGTATATAATTGCTTTCATTTTGAATACACCTTCTTATTAAGTGTTTTTGCTTTCTGACTGTTCTTTTTGTTCAACTTCTTCGAGAAATTGCTGAGCAGCCGATCTTGCGAGTAATTTTATTATTCTGCTCAACCTTGGATCTGGTTTGCCATTCTTCCATAAAGTAGAATTGCGTAGACCTGTTTGTGGTGCGAACTCATCGACTCTTTCACTGCTTGGAGGTGTCGAAGTGGTTTTCTTAGGTGTCATATTTGAAATACCCTTTGTTTTAAACAAGGGCGGGCATGACATTACATATAGCACGTAATTTTACAATAGTCTAATATATATGAGTAATTACAACACGTTATTTATATTTCAGACACTGTAGTCAACTTATCTCTTTTGTAAAATCACTCCGTAAATTTAGAAGAAGCTTAAATTTTATGTAGAAGTTTTTCTTCTGCTTGTGTTTTTCTTCATCTGTGAGGTTGGGGTTTTCAATGTAATTCTCATATAATTTCCAGTCCAATTTAATTGAACTTGTGTGAGTATTTTGTGTCATCGTCAAAACCCTATTTCATAATCTTCACGGCTTCTTAGTTAGTTATTTGAGTAAACAAATATATATATAACTAAACAAATTAACGAAAAAGAAGTCAAAGCCAATATAACTTATTTTATTCAATTTTGTCAATGAATCATAGGTAAATAGCCGATTTACCCTAAAATAATTAATTTGAAATAGAAATTGATTTAGAGTTTATTAATACTAATGATCTATTTATTTGATAAATTACTAAACAAATTTGTTAAGGAATAGACATGGGTGATGCTAAGGTAATACAAAACGACAGAAGAAATAGAATTAAGTTAGATATTAAAAGCATTCGCGCTTTTCTACCACTTGTGATGATATTAATGACTTTAATTGCTAGTTTGGCGATTGGCATTATTGGATATGTAAATGGACAAAATGGGTTGCAAAAAGCAAGTGTTGCTGAGTTAAGTACGTTAGCAAGTTCTAGAGCCCAATTATTAGCATCTAAATTAAATTCAGTGAAAATGGAATTGGGTAATATTGCGTCGGGGAGTGATGTGAAATTTGTGCTTCAAGAACTCAATGCAGCACTGAAAGAAAAAGACATTCCAAATATTTTGAAATATTTTCAAGAACCAGAGACAGCTTCAAAACGTGCCGAATTGACAGGAGCTAGAGAGAAAACTGTATATGCATATAAACATATAAATGTTCACGATGCCTTTGCCACAAGTTGGCTACATGCGGGATATGATGATGTTTATGTTTTGAATGAAAAAGGAGACATTATTTACTCCGTAACAAAATCGAGTGATTTTCTTAAAAATGTTGGGTCAGATGAATTGTCTGAAACTGATCTATCGGAAATGTTTGAAAAGGCTAAAATAGCACCTAAAGGCACACAATTTGTTAGTGATTTACAAAAATATAACCCAACAGGTGGCATGCCGACTATTTTTCTAACTCAACCAGTTTGGGTGGCACCGATTTTTGGGAAACCACAATTCTCGGGCATGGTGGCTATTCGGTTGGAGAGTCATTTTTTCGACAGCGTTATTGCCAATCATGAAAATTTGGGTAAAACTGGACAGACATTTTTAACTGATGGCGCGGGATTATCCCTGAGCAAGATTCCTTTGGTAAGTGGTCCTACAGCTTTAATACAAACCGTAGAATATGAAGTTATTTCAGACGTAGCGAGTGATGGTAAACCTTCGAGCGGCATCGCTCAGTCTGCAAATGGTTCGTCTATCATGGTTGCGGCAGTTGCGGTAGACTTTGCGGATAAAAATTGGGTTCTAATTGCCGAACGTTCTGTTGAAGAAAGCCTGGCATCAATTACAACCATGCGAAATGGTATGATTTTTGGTGGTGTAATTGTTTTAATCATTGCTGGGATTGTGGCAATTATGGTTTCGCGGGCGATTACAAACCCCTTGTCCAAATTAAGATCAACAATGCATACGCTTTCAAATGGTAATCTACAGGCCAAGACAGATGGTAAATATTGGATTACAGAGCTTTCAGATATGGCGAAATCTCTGCTAGTATTTAAAGATAATGCGATAGCACGAGAAC
>NVUS02000052.1 GCA_002402005.2 OCS116 cluster bacterium
ACATATCGGCATTTCCACCGTCACCTATTTGTTCAAAGGCCAGTTCCAACATCGCGATTCAACTGGTGCCAATCAATCCATCGAACCGGGCGAAGTCAATTGGATGATTGCCGGCAAAGGCGTCACCCATTCCGAACGCACCAGCCCCGAAATTCGCAAAAACCCCAGCAGCTTATTTGGCATTCAAACTTGGGTGGCCTTGCCGGCACATGCCGAAGACATGCCGCCAGAATTTGAGCATCACAGCAAACAGGAGCTGCCATTTTTAGAAGGCGAAGGCAAACAAGTGCGCCTGATCATCGGCAATGCATGGGGTGAAGCCGCCCCGACCAAAACCCTAAGTGAGATGTTTTATGCTGATGCTATATTAGAGGCCGGCGCGGCCTTGCCGTTGCCTGACAATCACGAAGATAGAGGCATATATATTGCCGATGGCTCGTTAATTGTGGCGGGGGATCATTTTGAAAAAGGCCAGATGATGGTATTTAAACCCGAGGACAAAATATCGGGCAAAGCTGGCGAATCCGGTGCGCGGCTGATATTATTGGGCGGCGCAACCATGAATGAAAAACGTTATATCTGGTGGAATTTTGTATCCTCCTCGCGTGAGAAAATACGCGAAGCCAAAAAAGCTTGGGCCGATGGCGCGGCACAAGGTTGGCAAAATGGGTTGTTTAAATTGCCGCCAGATGATGACCAAGACTATGTAAAATTGCCCGAAAAAGTTCGGATTCGCGCCAAAACATCAAAATAAGTGTTAAAAATATTTGACATTAAGTTAAATAAATATTACATAGAGTTAAATTGTTTTAACTGAAAAGATAGTCTTATGTATTTTACCAAGCTAGAAATCATCACTTTTGCCACGCTTTTAAGTTTCCTAATTTTGGGCAGCCTTGCCACCATTGTGGCTTTTATTGGCGTGTCCATTTACCTGTATAAATATAACAGAAAAATATTCTATTATCTAAGCCGCAATGATAGCGATTCCGCCATGATGTTAGAAGGCGGCGGAGCGAAACGTAACGAGATTATCAAATTTTCGACCATAATTTTCATCTGGTTTCTCATTTGGTTTCTGGGCGGGTTTCAGCGCGAATATGTCGATACAATCATTCAAAATTTTCTTTCATTTTGGACGTTTTTAAGCTTGTTATCAGCCTTTATTCTCACCTGTTATTTAGGCTTTAAATTGCTCAGCACCGAAGCCAATAAGGAGGCGTTTACCAAGCGCGAAATTATGCTGGCCGGTACGTTATTTATCGATCTGACGGTTGGGATTTATTATTTTTATCATTGGTTTGTCAATGCTGACCATAGCCAGATATTTGATGGTCATATGGTTAGAGTCATCATTCATACTGTCATTTTCACCATCATTGCGGCCTCGGTTTTGTCAGTAACCGTTTATGGCAAGAATAGTGAAGAGGTGAAAGATGAGCGGGATTTATTGATCGAAGTGAAGGGCTATAGATATGGCTTTTATGCGGTAACCACCTTGCTAGGCCTGCTGATTGGGCAATTGGCCATTGATGCTTTGGCGTTTAACCTATGGGGCGGGCGGGTGTTGAATTTAAACACTATAGAGGTTGCCAACATGTTGTGGTTGATCATTATTGTGGCATGGGCAGTGGTTTCGGCGGCGCAGTTATTCTTTTACAGACGCGGATATTGATATGGCTAAAAAAATTATCAATAACATCAGAAAATTACGTTTCGAGCATGATGAAATGACCCAAGCTGAGCTGGCCAAAGCCTTGGGCGTTACCCGCCAAACGGTGGCGGCGATGGAGGGCAATAAATACCCGCCGTCATTGGAATTGGCATTTCGGTTGGCCGATCTGTTTGACGAAGATATCTCTTATGTATTTGAATATGTTGATGAATGATCATTCAGTTAGGTAAATGTGCGGATCAAGATAATAAGCTTTGCGCGCCCCTTGTGTCTCGTCGGTTATCGCCCATGGCCGCGGGTAAACGGTAACAATGGTATAATGTAAATGCGGCGGTTTGCCTTTGGCATTGCCGCTATTGCCGACCTCACCAATTTTTTGCCCCGCGCCAACCAGATCATATTTTTTGACCTCAACACTGTTGAGATGGGCATAATAATGCACTCGCCATTTTGGCCCTAAAATCATGATGAATTTACCGCCTTTTGGCCAATTGCCAGTGCGGATCACCAGTCCATCGACCGTCGCCAATAGGTCTGTGCCTTTTTTGGCAAATATATCTATACCTTTATGCACGCCGGATGTGCCCCAAGGCTCATACCAAAAGCTATTTTCCGCCCAATCGCCTTTATTTGCGCCTTTGACCGGAATGAGTTTTGCTTCTGGCCACAAAAACCCCAATAGGATGATGATGAGCGGCAAACACAATAGGCTGATTATAGTTTTTTTGGTGCGTGGGGTCATAATATATTCAAGAAATGGTCGATAATGTCAGCATGATCATCAAACATTTTCAGGTTTTTTATGTGACTTAATTTGACCCATTTGGCTTCGGCGGCATCATCCGCGCCTTTTACCGTTGGGCAGTTGCCTTTGAGCGTATAATAATGCCCAACCGTCATCCGGTCAAAACCAAAGGTGCGTTTGGGGTCGTCAAACATATGGCTGTCGATTAGCTTGATTCGTTCGGGTTTTGCATCAATCTGGGTTTCTTCATATAATTCGCGCATGGCACCATCAGCAAACCGTTCGCCGCGGTTGACATAGCCGCCCGGTAAAGCCCAGCTGCCTTTGCCAATCACATCACCACGTTTGATCAATAATATGGCATCATTGCATACCAAAACCGCATCGGCACAGCATAATTTCAGGGTTTCGGGATAGGGATAATCGGTGAATTTTTGTTTTTCGGCTTCTAAATAAGCATATTCGGCGAAGCTATCTTTATGAGCTGGTTGTTTGGCGGATAGATATTGCTGCACATAGGGTGGTAAAAATTTGGCATAATCTGCCAGCCTATCTTCAAACCATGCGGTGCGAATGGGGGTGGCGCTGATTTTTATGCTTTGCGCCACGCTGTCATATGTCCATTGTGGGAAGCTTTTTAGATAGTAGGAGCTGTCATCTTTTTCATGTCCAACCAGAGTGACATCGTCCATATCAGTGGTGACGCTGGCCACTTGCGCGACGAGGCCGGTCTCCCATTTTTTCTCATTATAGCGATAATCATTGAGTGGCAGCACGCTGATTTTTTGTGATGAATTGGCATCATCTACCAAATCGAAAAAGCTTTGCTCTAACCATTGTTTGCGTTGCTCAAAACTGAACGGGTTTTTAATTGAGGCGCGTTGATTGGCGCTGCCAACCAGCACAATGATATGGTCGTATTTTTTTTGCATATAAGCCATGATGGTGATGTGACCGATGTGTAACGGCTGAAAACGACCAATATAAATGCCTACATTCATATATAATTCCTACACTCTATATTATGGTTTGAAATTCACAATTTCGCTTTTTGTGCCGTCATCAAATGTCAATTGCACATCAATATTCTGAATGCTACCCAGTGGAAATGTCAGCCATATATTGTCTTTGGTGATCGCGTTGGG
>NVUS02000053.1 GCA_002402005.2 OCS116 cluster bacterium
ACTGCCGTCGCGTGGTTAGATAAGAAATTGGTCAGCACCGCAATCATAATAAAGAAGGCCGACAATACCACCCAAATCGGCGATCCCTCAAGGCTGTTGACCACAGTTTCAGCGATCAAACTCGCCCCACCAACCGCCTCCAAAGCGGTCGACATGGCCAAAGCCGCGCCAATCAGTAAAAATATCTTGCGGTCAATCGCCCGTGTTGCTTGGCGTATATTCAACGAGCCAGTGGCAATCATCACCAACGCCCCAATAAATGCCGAGATCACAATCGGCACAATGTTCAACGCCGCCAACGCAATGGTCAAAGCAAATATGCCCAATGTGCGCCGTGCGTGGCTCAGCAACGGCATGTCAGTTGCCGACCATTCCAATACCAATAAATCACGGAATGTCCGCATACCAAATATGTCAGCCCGCCGCCCCAGCAATAACAATACATCACCGGCTTCAAGCCGTATTTCGTCAATCGCTTGGCGCATCATGCGTTTGCGGCGTTGAATGCCCAACACCGTACAACCCGTTGCAGCCAAATTGTTAGATTGATTGATGGTCTGTCCAATCATCCGCGACGCCGGCGCCACAATCGCTTCAGCCATGGTCAAATCAGCCGGGTCAAGGTCAGTGGTCGAATTTGTCCCATAATCAAAACTAGCCCGAATGAAGCTGTTTTTATCGTTGAAATTGCGAGTCAAAACATCACGTGTCGCCGCCATAATCACCACATCACCAGCCTTAAGCGTCAAATCCTCAAACGGTGGCAATATAGTCTGATATCCCCGGTTCACCGAGCGAATGGTCATGTTTTTCAATTCCGGAAACAACCCAAATTTACTCTCCATACCAATCAATGGCCCATCTTGGCAAAGCCGTATTTGCGCCAAAAACTGTTTGCCACGGGTGGCATTTGCCGCCGCTTCATCATTGGTTTTTTCGTTAGACTTCAATATATGCGGCATAATAAATATCACATATAACGCACCCACGGCCGATAACATCAGGGCAGGGGCGGTAAAATCAAAAAACCCAATCGGCGGCAGGCCCTTTTGCTCGATGATTGATGATGCCAACAGGTTAGAGGATGACCCAATCAAAGTGGTCATACCACCCAAAATACTAATGAAACTAAGGCTCATCGCCACTCGTGATTCGGCAATTTTTATCTTGCGCGCCAAACCGATAATGATCGGCAAAAACATAATCACCACTGGCGTATTGTTCAAAAATGCCGACACAGTGCCCGCAATTAAAAATACAATAGCGATTGTCATTTGCGGATGCTTCTCACCCACGCGCGATACCAATTGCGCCACACCATCCAATGCCCCGGTTTGGAACAAAGCTTGCCCAATCACCAATAATGACAAGATGGTGATCAGTGCTGGGTTGGCAAACCCCGCCAGTAAATCCACGCTGGATAAGGCTTTGCCGTCATCCATAATCACCGGAAAGAAGTTAAACAGCACCAAAAACGCCGCAATAATCGCCAGCGAGGTCACCTCTAAGCTAATTTTTTCGGCCGC
Organism: OCS116 cluster bacterium; assembly: GCA_002402005.2. GTDB lineage: Bacteria > Pseudomonadota > Alphaproteobacteria > Rhizobiales > OSC116 > OCS116. Next base: position 1,527 of record NVUS02000053.1, read on the forward strand.
GTAAGATATGATGGCAAATAAGATAATGGCAAAGCACGCCCAGAGCGGAATGTTTGCAGCAATCATGTCGAATAATTGAATCATGGTTTAATCATGCGAAATTTTGCCTGCAAAAGCCATAATAAAAAGGTTATAAACTATTTAACGCACAGAAACCCGCAAACAACTTAACTATCCCAACCACATATGCTATTGAGCAATTACAGGCTCAATTGAATGAAAAGTCACACCAACAAAAATCATTATTCCGCCTGAATTTTAACCCCTAATCTTAGAGGGAGACATTATATGTCTGATACACCAAAAGAAACTGAAACTCCAGAAGTAGAAGCCCCAAAAGTGGAAGCCAATGAAGCTGAAGCTCCTGCTGTAGAAGCCAGTGCAGAAGCAGGCACTGAACCTACAGAGGAAGCAGCACCAGTAGAAACGAAAGCCGAACAAGCTCCAACTGAAGAAGTAAAGGCTGAAGAATCTCCTGCCGAAGAAGCTCCAAAAGAAGAAACCAAAACCGAAGACGCACCAGCAACCGAAGACGCACCAGCAGAAGAGGCTTCAACAGCCATCGATGCCAAAGCTCTATTCCCTAAATTCTTCTCACAATCCGTCAGCGATAGCGATTACGAAATCCGCAAAGCCATCGATAAAGAATATCGCCGCCAGTCAGAAGAAATTGAACTGATCGCGTCAGAAAACATCGTTTCACGCGCTGTGATCGAGGCTCAAGGCTCTGTTCTCACCAACAAATACGCTGAAGGCTACCCCGGACGCCGCTATTATGGTGGTTGCCAACATGTAGATGTGGTCGAAAATGTTGCCATCGAACGGGCTAAAAAACTATTCGGCGCAGCCTTTGTTAACGTACAACCGCATTCAGGTTCACAAGCCAATCAAGGCGCCATCATGGCGATGATTGAGCCCGGCGCTACAATTCTAGGCATGAGCTTAGATGCTGGCGGTCACCTAACTCATGGTGCCAAACCAAACCAAAGCGGCAAATGGTTCAATGCCATTCAATATGGCGTTAAAAAAGCCGACAACCTTATCGATTATGATGAAGTTGCCAAACTGGCCAAAAAACACAAACCAGCAGTTATCATTGCCGGCGGTTCCGCCATCCCACGCGAAATTGATTTTGCTAAATTCCGCGAAATCGCCGATTCATGTGGTGCAAAACTTATGGTAGATATGGCACATTTCGCTGGCCTCGTGGCCGGTGGTCAGCATCCTAACCCAGTCGGCATTGCCGATGTGGTTACCACCACAACTCACAAAACACTACGTGGCCCACGTGGCGGTATGATTTTGACCAATGATGAAGATTTGGCCAAAAAAATCAACTCAGCCATCTTCCCCGGCATACAGGGCGGCCCGCTCATGCATGTTATTGCTGCTAAAGCTGTGGCATTTGGCGAAGCGTTGCGTCCTGAGTTTAAACAATATACCCAAGCGGTCATCAACAATGCCCAAAAATTGGCAGCCACTTTGCAAGAAGGCGGCCTAGACATTGTCACTGGCGGCACCGATACACATGTATTGTTGGTCGATATGCGCCCCAAAAAGCTAACCGGCAAAGCTGCCGAAGAAGCCTTGGGTCGTGCCAATATCACCTGTAACAAAAATGCTGTTCCGTTCGATCCAGAAAAACCAACCATCACTTCTGGCATTCGTTTGGGCTCACCTGCGGCAACAACCCGCGGCTTTAGCGAAGCAGAATTCGAAACAATCGGTAAGCTTATTCTTGAAGTTCTCGATGGTTTGGTAGAGAATGGTGAAGAAGGAAATGGCAAAGTTGAGTCGCGCGTTAAACGTAAAGTGCGCGATCTATGTCGTCGCTTCCCAATTTACGAAGCTTAAGTCACAGATTGGCTGCGCATACGCTACCCATCTAAAGATTTAGAATAAGGATAGTCTATGCGTTGCCCATTTTGTGCCAATACCGACACACAAGTTAAAGATAGTCGACCGACGGATGAGCATACAGCCATTCGTCGTCGTCGTTTCTGCCCCGAGTGCGGCGGCAGGTTCACCACCTTCGAGCGGGTGCAATTGCGTGAGCTAACAGTGGTCAAAAAAAGCGGCCGGCGCATTGCCTTTAACCGCGAAAAACTCATGGCATCCGTACAAGTCGCCTTGCGCAAACGCGATGTTGATGAAGATCGTATCGAGCGCATGGTCAGTGGCATCGCCCGGCGGTTAGAGAGCCGCGGCGAAAACGAAGTGCAGTCCGAACTCATCGGTCAAATGGTTATGGATGGCCTGCGCGCGTTGGATGAAGTGGCTTACATTCGCTTTGCCTCAGTTTATCGAGATTTTCACGAGGCTAAGGAATTTGGCGAAATTATCAACAAATTGGCCGATGAAGATGACACCTAATATATTGATTTAAAGGCTTAACGTTAAGCATGTTAAGCCAGAATATGGTGTAAGAGCTCAGATTTTAGCAGACTTAAAACTTAAAAATGTTATATTGCGGCCAAATTCGGCAATAGAAATCATATATAGATGGTTTTTGCCAACTTAAAATGGGTCAAACCCCATCGATGAATGGAAAATTATAAATGTCAGATAACTCCCCAAATTCTGCAAAAAAAGTCAAAACCCCTTCAGCCCGCTCTTTGTCCCGCCTAGGCGCAGTTTTGGCGCTTTATCAAATGGACATTGCCGGCACAGATTTAAACATTATCATTGATGAATTTGTCAATGCCCGTGGCCCATCAGCATTGGATGATGACAATCCAGACAGCATGCAAATCGATCTTTCCACCATGGATAAAGATCTGTTCACTGACATTTTACACGGAATGGTTGCAAATCAAAAAGAAATTGACACCGCCATTCACGACCGGTTGAACCAAGATTGGCCAATGGCACGTATCGATACAACGTTACGAGCCATTTTCAGAGCCAGCGGTTACGAAATGCTAAAACGCGCCGATATACCGCCAAAAGTCATTATAAATGAATACGTTGAGATGTCTAAAGCATTTTTCGATGGCCGCGAAACCAATATGATTAATGGCGTACTCGATAGCATTGCTAAAGATATTCGCGCATTATGATTTATTCGGTTGATTTTACAACTTATACGCGTTAGGAATGATTTACCAAAGTAAACTAAAGGCGTAGTTGGACGTGCGTGAAAAAGATATCATTGCTAAATATTTTTCTCCTTTGTCAAAAAACGCGAAGGGCGCTGATGAGCTGAAAGACGACATTGCCGTGCTTGGTAATTTAGGCTCTGGTTTGTTGGCCATTAATATGGACACTTTGGTCGCTGGCACGCATTTTTTTTCAGATGATGACCCAACCATTTTGGCGCAAAAAGCTTTGCGGGTGAATATATCCGATCTGGCCGCCAAGGGCGCAGTGCCATTTGGTTATTTTCTATCTTTGGCTTTGCCCAAAACCGCTACCGAGGCTTATATAAAAGCCTTTGCGCATGGTTTGGCGATAGATCAACGTAATTTTAATCTCAATCTTTTGGGCGGCGATACGGTCAAAACCAAAGGCCCACTCACCATCACCATCACCATTTTGGGCTTGCTTTCCAGCAGCGAAATCCCGCGCCGTTCCACCGCCCAAGCCGGCGATGATATCTATGTTTCCGGCACAATTGGCGATGGTGCTTTGGGCTTGTTGGCACATCCAAGCTATACTGGCAAAAACCGACTCACCGCAAAATATAGCCGCCACATTGGTCATTATTTATGCCCCGAGCCCCGGGTCGAATTACAACCGATTATTTCAAAATTTGCCAGCGCGTCAATGGACATTTCTGATGGCTTGTTAGGCGATTTAACCAATATTCTAAACAGCTCCGAGCTGGGTGCTGAACTTAATGTCGATCACATCCCGTTCAGCGAAGAAACCAAATCAATATTGCTCAATGAAATTGACATGTTGCCGACCATTCTAACTGGCGGCGATGATTATGAAATATTATTCACCGCTGCCCCCCAACATGCTGCTGACATTGAAAAACAGGCTAGAAAACTGCATTTCGACCTAACAAAAATCGGCACTATGAATGCGGGCAGTGAATTGCAATTGTTGGATGGCAATAAGTCCCTCAACATTGCCGGTTTTAATCTCAGCCATTCACACACATGGTAGGTTTAGGCCAGTATTTTCTGAATGAATATATCAACTTCAGCATGTAATTTATGGGTTTTGTCATCCATATCAGTGGCGGCTTCATTCATTTCTAACGCCAATTTATTGGCCTCAATCGCGCGCTCGCTTACCGATTCGATGTTTTGCGATACCAATAATGTCTCCGCCGAGGCTTCGCGAATGTTCTGAGTGATCAATTGGGTGGCGCTGCCTTGCTCTTCAACTGCCGATACCACAATAGAGGTGATGGCATTCACCTTATCCATAATATTGGTTATGGCGCTAATTTCCACTACAGTGTCTTTGGTCGAGGATTGTATTTGCTCAATATGCCGTCTAATCTCATCAGTAGCCTTCGAGGTTTGTGAGGCCAAAGCCTTCACTTCGGAGGCCACAACCGCAAACCCCTTGCCAGCATCGCCCGCCCGCGCTGCCTCAATGGTTGCGTTCAATGCCAATAGATTTGTTTGCTCGGCAATGGATTGAATGATCGAAACCACACTGCCAATGGCATCCGCCGCCTCGGTTAGCTCTTTCACTTTTTCACTGGTTTGGCTCGCACCTTGCATGGCTTCTTCAACAATTTCATGGCTTTGGTTCACTTGGCTGGCAATTTCTAAAATGGATGATGAAAGCTGTTCCGCCGCCGTTGCCACGGTCTGCACATTCATCGAGGCTTTTTGCGATGCGCTTTGCGTGTCTTTTGATTCGGCTCTGTTTTGTTGCGCCCCCTCGATCAGGTTGCTAGATGTTAAATTCATGTTTTCACAGCTATGCCCGACATTCTCAATGAATCCCATAATATTTTTCTGAAACTCTTCGGCAAAACTCACTCTTTGTTGTTTGGCTTTGTTTACCATATCGTCGCGTTGGCGGGCTTGCTCAGCTTCCATTTGCACCCGTTTCATTGCATTTTCTTTAAAAACTTCAACCGTTTGGCTCATCTCGCCAACTTCGTCCTTTCGGTCATTATCGGTAATTTCAACGCTCAAATCGCCTTCTGCTATCCGCAACATGGTGTGGGTAAGGTTGGAGATTGGGCGGGTGACGGCACGCGCCGCCATGGCGCCCAACAAGGCAATCAGCGTAGTCAAAACCAAAGTGGCTATCAACATATAATTGCGCGCTTGGCTCAGCGGTATTTCCACTTCATCAGTGGCTTGCATGGCCAATAATGTCCAATCAAGCCCATGAAATTTAAACGGTGCAGCCGCCATCACTGCATTCACCCCCAGGTAATCTTGGTCAAATTCAATCGTGGCTTTGCCTATGGGCAGATCTTGTTTGATGATTCGGGCTTCAATTCTTGTAGCCAATATTTCAGAATCAACCAGATTTTTGGGGTGGGTGCGCAAGGTTTGGTCAGCACCGGTCAGCAAAGTTGCACCAGTTTCACCCAAATTATCACCAGAATCCATAATGCTTTCAATAATATCGGTCGGCATCTGAAACGCAATCACCCCCACTTTGCGGTTGGATATGCCGGCTGCATATATGGTTTTGGCCACAAAGCTAGCCGCCGCGCCATTGCTTGGCGCATAATGTTCAAAATCTTGAAAATAAAATTGGCTTTTGTCATTACTTTTCAAGGCTTTGCGGTAAACTTTACCCAGCCCGGTGTCTTTATATTCGCCGTTTAAAAAATTGGTGGCATAATCATATTCTTTATATACCGAATAGATTAAATCACCATCCATATTGAAAATGAAAATATCATAATAGCCACGAATTTTCAAAAATTCTCGAAAATGATAATGATGCTTTTGATGCGCCTCATGATAAGCGGTAGAGCCAAAAGCGCGTTCAAACTTTTCCTTCTGCCCGGTCGGGTAGGGGTTGTCCAAAATATAAGCTTTCTGGAGTTTTTTCTTCACGTCACCATCGATAGTTTGCCATGCGTCATCAAAATCATACAGCGCCTTCAAAGTTTCACGAGCCGAGGATTTAATCACTATATCTTGTTCAACATTGGCGAAAAAAGTGTTGAGTAATTTCTTTTGGCCAGACAATACACTGGTAAAACGATCCTTCACCGCATGGTTCACTTGGTTCGAAACCTCTGCATAGCCCAAATAGCCGGCACTGGTTGCCGCAACAATTGCCGCCAAAACAAACAATATTGGCAGCTTATATTTAAGTTTCATATTTTTCGAAAAAATATTTAAATTCACCATTCTCATCAATTCCCATCAAAATAATTTTACCGTCAAATTAAATATCATTACAGTTTAATTTAATTAATAGGAGATTAAAAATACACGAGAATAATATAATTTAACCCTAATTATCAATAAGTTATATATGTTTCGTAAAGTTGTATATGTTTGCCAATTACCCGTAAAATATGGTGTCAAATGGCTGCCTAAAAATGGATTCAGGCCAGTTATCCAATAGATCAATACTATTGAGTGGTTGTCGCCGGATTTTTAGTTTACTTGATAGTTAATTCTACATTTTTCAATGGTATTTTATGACTGACCTAGCTTTAAACTCTCCCATAAATGACAAGGCTTCAAAACGCAATGCCATAATCTTGGCATTATGTTTTGCCCTTGGCGGCGTCACCACTTTCTGCGTGATGAGCTTGGCCGCCAATGTTGGTTATGGCATGGCGGCGGATAAAGGCAATGCCACGCTGCCAATCACTGCATTTCTAGTCGCCTCCATGTTCACCTCCATTCCGGCTTCAATGTTGATGCAAAAAATCGGCCGTAAATCGGGCTTTCGCATCGGCATTATATTCGGCACATTGGGCTGTTTATTGGCCGCTTATTCCATTTACTTAAGCAGTTTCTGGCTGCTATGCGCCTCAACTTTCCTCATCGGCATCATGGCTTCGTTCCAAGCTTTCTATCGCTTCGCCGCTGCCGATACCGCGTCAGATCGGTTTAAAAGCGTGGCGGTGTCATGGGTTATGTTTGGCGGCGTTTTGGCCCCCATCGTTGCCCCTAGCCTGATCAGCTATAGCAAAAACCTGCTCGACCCATATTTCATTGCCGGCACATTCATTGTCGCCGCCGCGGTCACTATGGTGGCGTTTGTTCTGGTCGGTTTCATCAACATCCCGCACGAAACCACCAAGTCCAAAAAAGACACCGGCCGCCCCTTGCTCGAGATTATCAAACAACCATTATTCGCCATTTCCGTCGGCGCTGCCATGGCCAGCTATGGTTTGATGACCTTCGTCATGACCGCCACCCCACTGGCCATTCTAGGCTGTGGTCAAGGTTACGAAATTGACGACGTCACCTTCGTCATTCAATGGCATGCCATCGCCATGTATGGCCCTGCCTTCTTCACCGGCAAAATCATCCAACGAATCGGCGCACAAACCGTCATCATGCTCGGCTTGGTTATGCTCACCGGTTGTGCAGTGGTCGCCGCTATGGGCGTCGAGCTCAGCCATTTCTGGGTGGCACTGGTATTGCTCGGCCTTGGGTGGAATTTCGGCTTTGTCGGCGCCACCGCCATGGTCACCAAATATTACCGTTCCGAAGAAAAATTCAAAGCCCAAGCGTTTAATGATTTCTGCGTATTCGGCACTTTGGCCATTGGCTCATTCGCTTCAGGCAAAATTTACAATCATTGGGGTTGGGATGGCGTGACCATGATCATTTACCCGATCGCCGCCTTCGCGCTGCTATTGGTTCTCCTGTCGTTCTTTTTTAAAGATCAGAAAACCGTTTAGATTATAATCAAAAAAATAGCCGCTCATAAACAAGCGGCTATTTTCATATATTTTAAACTGGCTGAGTTAGAAGTTGATTGATTTACCATCAGCAAACCCACCACTAGAGCCACCACCCGGTGTGCTCGCGCCAACGCCGCCAAACAGCTCCTGAATAAAGTTCAGGTCTTTCTTATATGTCGGTGTGGTTTGGCTAATAAAATCAATCACCACGCCATCTTGTAAGCCATAATGAGCGATTTTTTTCACCCGTTTATTGTTACCAAAATGCACTGCCACAACTTGCCGTTCACTTTCTTTTGGTCCAATCAAGCCAAATCGGTCTTGCTTAGAGCTTATGTAATAATAAGACAAGCCGTTAGCCGTTGTGGTCACCGAAGGGCTGCCCAATATGGCGTTGACTTCCTTTTTGGGCATACCAACTGTAATGTCTTCAACCGCGCCCGATTGCGCCACATAACCATGCTGGTCAATCACTGTCCCACAGGCACTCAACATAAATGTCGATCCCAACAGAGCAAGGGCAAAAATAGTGCGAATTTTATTTGTATTTTTTTGTTTCATAAAATGACTCGTCTACTTGAAATGGCTATTATTCATATAATTAAGTGGCAATAATAGGGCAATAATGTTTTAAGCAAAATGCGACATATTTTTATTAAAATCAATGATAAACAGTTTTTTGTGAAAATAAGTCGCATTTTTTTTGCTTTTTTGCTAATGAAAAGCAAGCGTACAGTCCGGTGCGCTTATATAAGGGGCTGGGTGAAACCACAAGTTATAGATAATGGTAAAATTTTTAGGCATATATTTCGGTCGTGAACGTCAAGAGAAACAGCGCGCCGATGCGCTTTATAATCATCTTGTTGCCGCTTCGCGCAATCCCACTCTTTATGGCAGCTCCGGCGCGCCCGATACCGCCAATGGCCGCTTTGAGCTTATCATTCTGCATATATTCCTACTGTTTCGCCGTATGCAAGAAGACAATCAGCAAGTCAAATCCATCAAGCAAAAAACCTTCGATTGTTTCTTAGAAAATATGGATGTCAATTTACGCGAAATCGGTGTTGGGCCAGATGGTGTACCCAAACGCATTCAAAAAATGCTAGAGAATTTCTACGGCCGTGCCGGAGCCTATCAGGCCACAATAGATGATGGTGACGTGGATAAGATGGCCGAGGCCATTGGCCGTAACTTTTATGCCGATGGCAAAGTCAATCAAGCCGGCGCACAACAAATCGCGCAATATGCATTTAACGCAGTTAAATTGCTAGACAATGCTTCAACCGATGATTTGTTGGCCTGCAATTTTAAATATTCGAATTAGGATTTATAAGATGAAACAATATCATGTTAAAAATATGCAGCAGGTTTTTACGGTAGAAGATTTACCAAAAACCGGCTTTAAACTCAAATTAGAAGCTACGAAAGACGAGTGCAAAACGCTGGCCGAACAAATGAATGTCGAGCATGTCAACAGCTTCGCGGCTGAGCTGCTCATCAGTCAATGGCGGCGCGGCGGTGTGCATATCGAAGGCAATTTCACCACAACTCTCACCCAACAATGTGTCATTTCACTTGATTCGTTTGAAACGTCGCTGGATGAGAAAATCGATCAAAAGTTTTTTGCCAGCACCAAAATACCTGAGTTGGGCGAAAAAAAAGAAGTCGAAATGATTGATAATGACATGGATCCGCCCGAAGCTTTGGTAGATGGTCAGTTAAATATATTCGATTATTTGGCCGAAACCGTATTGTTGCAGCTCGATCCGTATCCAAAAAAACCCGATAGTCAGCTTGAGTCTTTGGCCATTGAGGGCAAATTCGAGATCAATCAACCCAATATAGAAGATGATTTCACCACTGATGATGCGGCCGAACCCAAGCCCAAATCCAAAGCCACCCACAAGCCTTTTGCCGATCTCGCCAAATTGCTAAAAGACAAATAGACCATTTGTAATTTTAAATGCCAACATCTTGAATGTATATGCATGGTGCATATGTATGTAAAAATGTTGCAAAAGCCTACAAAAAATATATCGTCAGAGGTTAGAACCGTTCTGACAGAAAATTGGACATAAATGACCGAAAAAATTGTGATTGCATTGGATGTAATGAGCGGCGAGCAGGGCCCATCTGCTTGTTTAGATGGTGCAAATATATCATTGGGTCGTAATTCCAACCTGTTCTTTCACCTATATGGCGATCAGCAAATCATCGCGGATTGCTTAAAACAATTCCCCAATCTTGCCGCACAAAGCGAAACTCATCACACCGATTTTGTCGTGCCAATGGATATGAAACCCCGTCAAGCCTTGCGCCAAGGCCGCAAAGTCAGCTCTATGTGGCAGGCCATCAATAGTGTGCATGAAAATGTTTCAGGCGGCGCCGTTTCAGCTGGCAATACCGGCGCGCTTATGGCCATGGCAACCTTTTGTTTGCGCACATTGCGCCGCATCGATCGTACCGCCATTGCCGCCATTTGGCCAACCATAGATGGTGAAACCATTGTGCTGGATATGGGCGCTAACCTACATGTATCCTCACAAAACCTTGTCGATTTCGGCTTTATGGGCGCCGCCATGGCGCGGGTGGTTTTCAACATCAAAAGACCCCGTGTTGGCATTCTAAACATTGGCGAAGAAGAAATTAAAGGCAATGAAGATTTAAAAACCGCGGCCGCTATATTGCGCGAGTCTGATATGCCACTCGAATATGTTGGCTTTGTCGAAGGCGATGGCATTTCCAAAGGCCATGCCGATGTGGTGGTCACCGAGGGTTTTGCTGGCAACATTGCGCTTAAAACCGCCGAAGGCACCGCCCGTCAAGTGGTTACATTGCTTCGCGATGCTTTCAATAGCTCGTGGCGCGCTAAGCTCGGCTATCTGCTATTGGCTCCCGCACTCAAACCTTTTCGCAAAAAAATGGACCCCAACAATTCCAATGGTGGGGTGTTTTTGGGTTTGCGCGGCATCGTGGTCAAATGCCATGGTTCGTCCGATAATCATGGCTATGCCCATGCGATAGACCTCACGGCAGCCATGATTAAAAACAATCTGGTCAATGAAATCCGTAAGGATTTGGATGTTTTCTATAAAGATCAAGATGAAGATCTGCTAGCAAAGCCTGAAATTAAGCAAGATAAGACAGAAAGTAAGGACAAATCATGAGTAAGCTACGCTCAGTCATCATCGGCTCTGGCAGCTATTTGCCACCCAATATTGTCACCAATGAAGATTTGGCCAAAACCGTCGACACTACTGATGAGTGGATTTTCTCACGCTCCGGCATAAAACAACGCCACATTGCCGATAAGGACATGATGACCTCCGATTTGGCCACCGAAGCGGCCAAAGATGCACTCAAAAATGCCGGCATTGATGCCAGCGAGATCGACCTGATCGTATTGGCAACTGCCACCCCCAACCGCACATTCCCCGCCACCGCCATCACAGTGCAAGCCAATCTGGGCATCACTCAAGGCTGCGCGTTCGATGTGCAAGCGGTGTGCTCAGGCTTTGTCTACGCACTCACCGTTGCCGACAATATGCTGCAAGCTGGCAATTTCAAAAAAGCCTTGGTCATTGGGGCCGAAACTTTCTCCCGCATTATCGATTGGACGGACCGCACAACTTGTGTCTTGTTTGCCGATGGGGCAGGGGCTGTGGTGCTCGAAACACAACAGGGCGAAGGCACAATTGCCGATCGCGGTATTTTATATTCACATTTGCGTTCCGATGGTCGTTATGAAGACATGTTATATGTCGATGGTGGGCCAAGCCAAGGCTCACCCGGCTTTGTCAAAATGTCCGGCAATGAAGTGTTCAAACACGCGGTTAAAAAAATCGGCGCGTCTATCGAACAAGCTCTGGTCGATAATAACCTGACAGCCGATGACATTGACTGGTTTGTGCCCCATCAAGCCAATAAACGTATTTTAGACGCCGTCGCCAAACGCATTAAGCTAGATGAAGCCAAAGTCGTGGTCACGGTCGATAAGCATGCCAACACCTCAGCAGCCTCAATTCCATTGGCTTTGCACGAAGCGGTCAAAGATGGCCGGGTGAAAAAAGGCGACCTTATTTTGATCGAAGCTTTGGGCGGAGGTTTTACATGGGGCAGCATGTTATTTAGGTGGTAAATATTTTTTATTTGTAATATTTAATATTTAGCAATAATATCAGGCTACCATGTTAGTGATTACTTGTTTTGCGTGTTATTATAAATTATATATTATTGATTTTAAAGGTAAATAGGAGGGAATATGCCGGATAAAACGTTAACAAGAGCTGATTTGAGCGAAGCAATATACCAAGAAATTGGTCTGTCTCGCAGCGAATCTTCGCAATTGGTAGAAACAGTTATAGATGAGATTTGTACAACTTTATCGCAGGGTGAAGCTGTCAAAATTTCTTCTTTTGGCAATTTTTTAGTCAGACAGAAGAAAGAGCGCATTGGTCGCAACCCCAAAACGGGTGTTGAAGTGCCAATCACGGCTCGCCAAGTCGTCGTGTTTCATGCCAGCCATGTCCTTAAAGATAAAGTGGACCAAGCTCACAAATAAATAAGAACAAAATCGTTAGACGAATTGGGAAGATAGCAGCTATTTATTTTATGCTATCTTTGACGAATATTTTGCGTCTAATCCCGCTCAGGGTTGAAAGAAACTCGGGCATATTATATATAAATTTAAAAAAGTGTAATTTAATGGAAAAATCTGCAAATGCTTTTCGCACCATAAGCGAAGCCGCGACTGAACTCGACGTACCTCAACATGTGTTGCGGTTTTGGGAAACAAAATTCAAACAAATCAAACCGATGAAACGTGGTGGCGGTCGCCGGTTTTACCGTCCGCAAGATGTTAATCTTATCAAAGGCATAAAGTATTTTCTTTACGGCCAAGGCTATACAATCAAAGGCGTACAAAAAATATTGGCATCAAAAGGCGTGGTTTACACCGCCAATGTATGGCGCGAGGCCGAAGCTCCGGTTGCCAGTGCCGAAATTCACAATATCGATCTGCCGGATAATTTGGTGGCGGCTCACCAAAGCAACAAAGCTGCCAACCCATCACCATCAGATTTTGTCAATCAATCCAACCCCATTTCATATGTCTCACCACCCGCTTCTCAAGTTGATGATAGCGCCGTGCAAGAGCGCATTATGATGGAAAAAAATGCCAAAATTAAAAGCATTTTGGCCGAATTGGGCGAGATTAAGCAAATCATCAAATCGGCAAAATAGTTTCACGCCGTCAACATTACAAATTACAGTGCATTTAATCCTGAATTAAATGCATTTATTTCTTGTGCTTTGCAATTATACTGTTATAAAGCGCACATCACACACGCAGATATCAAAAGGGTACAAGCGACCCTTCCGGTGACATTGGTTCACAATCTGCGGAGGTTAAACCGGAAAAACAGGAGTATACGCATGGCGTTACCAGATTTCACAATGCGCCAGCTTTTAGAAGCTGGCATTCACTTTGGCCATCAAAAATCCCGCTGGAATCCTAAAATGGACCAGTATATTTTTGGCACACGCAACAAAATCCACATCATGGATCTTTCAAAAACCGTTCCTTTGCTGCATCAAGCATTGGTAGCTGTACGTGACGTTGTTGCTGGTGGTGGTCGTGTTCTTTTTGTTGGCACAAAACGCCAAGCATCAGACCCAATTAAAGCCGCTGCTCAAAGCTGTGCTCAATATTACATCAACCATCGTTGGTTGGGTGGCGCGTTAACGAACTGGAACACAGTTTCTAATTCAATCAAACGCCTAAACGAGCTAAACAAAATTCTTGAAAGCGATGCCCACGGCCTCACTAAAAAAGAATTGCTTAAAATGACTCGCGAACAAAATAAACTTGATCGCGCCATTGGTGGCATTAAAGATATGGGCGGCATTCCGAACCTTATCTTCATCATCGATACAAATAAAGAATCATTGGCAGTTGCCGAAGCTAGAAAATTGGGCATTCCAGTGGTTGCGGTTTTGGATTCAAACTCAAACCCAGATGACATTGATTTCCCAATCCCAGGTAATGATGATGCGTCACGTGCCATCGAACTTTATTGCGATCTAATCGCTCGTGCCGCTTTGGATGGCATTTCACAAGCTCATGGCGATGCTGGTTTCGATCTTGGCGAGGGCGCTGACCTTCCAGAAGATATTGTAGCCGAAGTTGAAGCCGCTACAGATGCTGAAATTGAAGCACCTGTTGCTGCTGTTGAAGTCGCTCCAAAAGCCGAAGCTGCTCCTAAAGCTGAAGAAGCTCCAAAAGCTGAAGAAGCTCCAAAAGCTGAAGCTGCTGCATCTACTGGTGATGATGATCTGAAAGAACTTTCAGGCGTTGGCCCAGCTCTAGAGAAAAAATTGCACGCTGCTGGCGTAACAACTTTTGCTCAAATCGCTGCTTGGAACGATGCTGAAGTCGAAGAATTTGGCGAAAAGCTTTCTTTCAAAGGTCGTATCGAGCGCGAAGGCTGGATCGATCAAGCTAAAAAATTAGCAAAATAAATTAAATTGGCGTGTCATATATAAGACACGCGAATTGCTTAAAATCATTTTAAATTTAGCAACCATTCTAACGAGTGGTTGCTATTCTAACAGATAGGCTAAGAAAAATGGCTATTACTGCAAGTATGGTAAAAGAATTACGCGCATCTACTGGCGTCGGCATGATGGATTGTAAAACAGCGCTTAAAGAAACTGATGGCGACATGGAAGCGGCTGTAGATTGGTTACGCAAAAAAGGTTTGGCCAAAGCGGCTAAAAAAGCTGGCCGTGTGGCTGCTGAAGGCCTTGTGGCTGTTAAATCTTCTGGCACAGCCGCGGTTGTGGTCGAAGTTAACTCAGAAACAGACTTTGTTGCTCTAAACCCAGAATTCCAAAAATTGGCTGCCAATGTTGCTGACATCGCACTTGCCAATAATGGTGACGACGCAGCCATTAAAGCTGCCGCATACCTAGATTCAGGCAAAACAGTTGAAGAGTTTATCACCGCTTTGGTGGCTTCAATTGGCGAAAACCTTTCCTTCCGCCGTGCCACTGCACTGAGCGTTGACAATGGCGTTGTGGCAACTTATGTACATAACTCAGTTGTTGCTGGCGTTGCTGGTAAATTGGGCGTTTTGGTGGCTTTGGAATCAACCGGTGATGCCGATAAATTAAATGCATTGGGCAAACAAATCGCCATGCATATCGCCGCCACAAACCCAGCTTCATTGGATATATCTGATCTAGACCCAGCGGTTGTTGAACGTGAGAAAAACGTACTTGTCGAAACCGCTAGAGCTTCTGGCAAACCAGACAATATCATCGAAAAAATGATCGAAGGTCGTATGCGCAAATACTACCAAGAGGTTGTTCTACTTCAACAAACTTTCGTTATTGACGGCGAAAATACGGTTGAGAAAGCCATTCAAATCGCTGCCAAAGACATTGGCGCTGATGTGAAACTAACCGGTTTCGTACGTATGGAACTTGGTGCCGGCATCGAGAAAAAAGAAGAAGATTTTGCCGCTGAAGTTGCCGCCGCAACCGGTCAAGCTTAATCTTTAACGAAGATTGAATTTATAATTTGAAAAGTCGATATCACACATGTGATGTCGGCTTTTTTATGTTAAGCTCCCTTAGTTTTAATATCATAGTGAGTCGCGTCCATGTCAGAATCCGAAATCCTCAACAAACGTATCGTCAATCCAGATCTTAAATATAAGCGTATTCTGCTTAAATTATCCGGCGAAGCGTTGATGGGTGATCAGGAATTCGGCATTGATATGGCGTTTGTCGATAAAATTGCCGCCGAAATCAAACAGGCTTGGAGCCAAGGTGCCGAGATTTGCTTGGTCATTGGCGGCGGTAATATTTTTCGCGGCATTTCGGGCGCAGCCCAAGGTATGAACCGCTCTAGTGCCGATTATATGGGCATGTTGGCCACCGTTATGAACGCTTTGGCCATGGCCAATGCACTCGAAGAGCTTAGTGTGCCAACCCGTGTTTTGTCAGCCATCCCCATGCCAACCGTTTGCGAGCCATTCGTTGGCCCACGCGCCCGGGCACATCTGGGCAAAGGCCGTGTGGTTATTTTTGCTGCCGGTACAGGCAATCCATTTTTCACCACCGACACCGGTGCAGCGCTCAGAGCCGCCGAAATGGGCTGCGAAGCTTTGCTAAAAGGCACCCAAGTTGATGGCGTTTATGACAGCGATCCCAATAAAAACCCCAATGCTAAAAAATACAAACAGGTCAGCTTTACCGATGTTTTGGCCAAAGATTTAAAAGTTATGGATGCCGCCGCCATCGCCTTGGCGCGCGATAATGACATCCCCATCATCGTCTATTCAATGACCAGCGAAAAAGGTTTGATGGGTATATTGAAAGGCGAAGGCAGTTTTACCATTGTCAATAGCGGCAAAACATCTTAATGTTTAAACAATTGAATAACCTTTATAAATGAGAATATTATGTCTGCATTAGATCTTAAAGATATTGAACGCCGCATGGAAGGCGCCATTGCGAATTTGAAAAACGAATTTTCTGGTTTGCGCACCGGCCGTGCCTCAATCGCCATGCTCGATCCGGTCATCGTTTCCGCTTATGGTGCAGATATGCCGCTTAACCAAGTGGCCAGTGTCAGCGTGCCCGAATCGCGTATGCTGTCAGTGTCTGTGTGGGATTCAGGTCTGGTTAACGCCACCGACAAAGCCATCCGCGATGCCGGCCTAGGCCTTAACCCCATTGTCGATGGCAATAATTTGCGCATTCCCATTCCAGAGTTGAACGAAGAGCGCCGTAAAGATATGACCAAAATTGCCGCTAAATATTCCGAATCGTGCCGCATCGCAATCCGCAATGTCCGCCGCGATGGTATGGAAATCCTTAAAAAAGCCGAAAAAGATAGCGAAATCTCACAAGATGAGCAGCATGACAAAGGCGACCAAGTGCAAACGTTGACTGATACTTATATCAAACATGTTGATGATGCACTTAAAACTAAAGACGCCGAAATCATGCAAGTTTAATCAAAATCTAAACCATAAGACGAGCTATATATGTCAACTGCCGATCAATTCACCGATTTAAAGACCCGCCTTATTTCAGCTGTTATTTTGTCTGTTGCGGCTTTTCTGTGTATTTATTTCGGTTCAATATTCATGTTGCTCATGGTGGCTGCATTTTGTTATATTGGCATGAAAGAATGGATGGATTTACCCAAGAGCCGCAAATATCCACCCCAAACCAAGCGCAAATGGTTTGGCTATGGTCTGCTTTATGTCGGCTGGGCTTGCTTAGCATTATTGCTCATCCGCTTTTCAGATGATCTGGGTTATGCCGCCACCATATGGTTGATCACCATCACCATTGGCACCGATGTTGGCGCTTATTTTGCTGGCCGCTTCATTGGCGGAGCCAAAGTCGCTCCGAGCATCAGCCCCAATAAAACTTGGGCAGGCGTCGGCGGCGGCATTGTCGGCGGCATCATCCTCAGTAGCATTTTTCTATCCTTAGCCAACGTGCCAGTTAACAGCTCCATCATTAAGCTGGTCATCATCTTTTCACTCATTAGCCAATGTGGTGATTTTTTCGAAAGCTACGTCAAACGGCGCTTTTCGGTCAAAGACACCGGCTCATTCTTACCCGGACATGGCGGTATATTAGACCGTATGGATGGCCAAATATTCTTGCTCATTGCAGCGGCTACCTTTGCATTCATCATTGGCCCGATGGATCAAATGGCCACTAGCTTGCTTGTCTGGTAGCGCATAAAATGAAGACAATTAATATTTTTGGGGTGACGGGCTCTATCGGCCTTTCAACCGTCAAAGTTCTCAAACAACATCCCGATAAATTCAGCATCAACGCGGTTACCGGCGGCAATAATGTTAAATTATTAGCACAATTGGCCATTGAGCTGAATGCCAAATATGCAGTCATTGCCAACGCCTCCAAGGTAGATGAACTTAAATCCCTGCTAGATGGCCACAATATCAAAGTCGATTGCGGCGAGGATGGCCTCATTCGCGTCGCCACCCACGAGGTCGATATCTGCATGGCCGCCATTGTTGGCTATGCCGGCCTCAAGCCCACACTCACCTCACTCAAATACGCCAAACGTGTGGCACTGGCTAACAAAGAATGCTTGGTTGCAGCAGGTGAGTTATTCCTCGCCACCAAACAAAAATATGGCTGCGAGCTCACTCCGGTCGATAGCGAACATAGCGCCATGTTCCAATGCCTGCAGGGCAGCAAAACTTCGGAGATGGAAAAAATCCTCCTCACCGCATCCGGCGGCCCGTTCCGCACCCATACATTGGCGCAAATGCAAAACATCACCAAGGCGCAGGCGCTCAATCATCCCAATTGGGACATGGGCGCCAAAATCACCATCGATAGCGCCACGCTGATGAATAAAGGTAACGAGCTGATCGAAGCCTATCATCTATTCCCCATCGAGGCAGATCAAATCGAGGTGGTGGTGCACAAACAATCCATCATTCATTCGTTAATTCAATATCATGATGGCTCGGTCATCGCCCAGCTTGGCACGCCCGAAATGGGCACAGCCATCAGCTATGCTTTGGGCTGGCCAGATCGCCTCGAGCTAAATTTCGAACGTCTAGACCTATTTAAAATCGCCCGTCTAGATTTCGAACCGGCTGATGAACAACGCTTCAAATGCCTCTATCTGGCCAAACAATCTCTGGTCATGGGCGGCACTTGCGGCGCGGTGCTCAATGCCGCGAACGAAGTGGCAGTCAAGGCTTTCTTGGCCGAAGAAATCTCATTCCTCGCCATTGCCGATATCTGCGAAGAGACCATAAATTTGGCGCAATCGCGCGATATCATCATCAATGCAGATAATCTAGACGATGTATGCGAGGTCGATAAACAAGCCCGCCTCATCGCCCAATCTCTACTATAATCTATCAAGTCAAAGGCGGCTTATCTATGGAAATATTGAACATCCTCACCGGCTTTGGCGGCAGTGCATTTCAATATGTTTTTGGTTTCATTTCAGTGCTTATGGTCATCGTATTTGTCCATGAAATGGGGCATTTTCTGGTCGCCCGCTGGTGCAATGTGCGCATCGAGGCCTTCTCCATTGGTTTTGGCAAAGAACTGTGGGGCTTTACCGATAAAAAACAAACCCGCTGGAAGCTTTGCCTCATCCCATTAGGCGGCTATGTTAAATTCTGGGGTGATACAAATGAGGCCAGTTTTGCCGATCAAGATGCCGCAAATCACATGTCTGATGAAGACAAAAAGGTCTATTTCCAACTCAAACCTCTATGGCAAAAAGCCGCCATCGTGGTCGCCGGCCCTGTAGCCAATTTCATCTTTGCCGTGGCAATATTCACCGTGTTTCTCATGTCAATCGGCCAACCGTTCATTTCCCCACGGGTCGATGATGTACAGGTTGGCGGCGCGGCCGAAACGGCCGGCATTCAATCGGGCGATGTCATCGCGCAAATCAACGGTAATGAGATTAACTCATTTAACGATTTGCAAAAATACATCATGTTCAACCCCGACAAGCAAATCTCAATAACCGTCACCCGACAACTCGAATCGTTAACATTAAGTTTAACACCTAAGCCTTTCGTATTTAAAGATAAATACGGCAACGAGCAAACCATCGGCCGCATTGGCATTATCCACAATAGCTCTGCAGATGAGCGTCAATTCCGCACCCTTTCATTGCCTGATGCCCTGTCAAAAGGCAGCAGCGAAGTGTGGTTCATCATCAAACAAACCCTCATCACCATCAAAGATTTATTCGTCGGCAAAGGCGATATCAAACAGCTCGGCGGGCCAGTAAAAATCGCCCAAACATCCGGTCAATTGGCTTCAGAAGGCATATTGCCATTGGTGCGGTTGGCTGCTTTGCTTAGCGTTGGCATTGGTCTGTTTAACCTATTTCCCATTCCCATGTTAGATGGCGGGCATCTGGTCTTCTATCTCATCGAGGCGCTCATCGGCAAACCTTTGCCGCCTAAATATATGGAATATGCCATGCGCATCGGCGTCACCCTATTGCTCAGCTTTTTTGTCTTTGTTACCATTAACGACATCATCTCAATTTTATGAAAAGTTACTTAAAATTAACCTTTCGTCGTTAACCTATCTCAATAATAAGTGAAAATTGGGCATATTAAGATTCATGCCTTTATTTTTTGTCTAAAACCTAGTAAAAGAGTACTGGATATATAGATTCCATCCAGATGGGTATAATATGAGTGATTTTAATAATAGTAATAAAGTAAGTTATAAATTGGCCAAACGCGTCATACTGGCAACAACATCATTAGCCTTCGGCACGTTGTTAATGCACCAAGCGGCCTTCGCGGTAGATGTTCAAAATTTAATATTATCAGGTAATAGCAGCGTCAGCGCGCAAACGGTATTTGCGAATCTGGAGCTTAAAAAAGGCCAAGCGATTAATGATGGCAGCATAAACGCCTCAATCGCCTCTTTATATTCAACCGGCCTGTTTAAAAACGTAACCATTACCCACAAAGGCAGCAACGTATATATTGTTGTGGTCGAAAATCCAACCATTCATGCGGTTAAATATACTGGCAATCAGAATATTTCTTCCGGCACATTAAATTCGGCGATTGATCTGCGTCCCGGCCAATATTTTACCATTGGTAAAGTCGATCTAGCGGTCAAAGCCATCAAAAAGAAATATAGCGATTCGCGCTATTCTAGCGTGCAAGTCAGTTATAAACTTGTCGAGGTTGATGGCCAATCAGATGTGGTATTCACCATCACTGAGGGTGCATCAACTACCATTCAAAAAATCAGCTTCGTTGGCAATAGCGTCTTCTCAGATGGCGATTTGCGCAGCGTGGTTTCATCAAAAGAAGCCGCCATCTGGCATGTCTTCTCTGGTGCCGATTCATACAATGCCGATAAAGTCAATTTCGACCGCGAATTGTTGCGTCGTCATTATCTAGAAAACGGCTATGCGGATTTCAGCGTCATTTCAGCTGTGGCTGATTTGGATGAAGACAGCAATAAATATTTCATCACTTTCACAATTGATGAAGGCGAACAATATACATTTGGCGAAGTCGATGTCGATTCATCATTCTCCAACCTACCGCCCGAAGATTTATTGCCACTCGTACGTGGCAAATCTGGCGATGTTTATAACGCTCTACAGCTGAATGATAGCATCACCGAGATCCGCAAACAGGCAAGTCGCAAAGGTTATAGCTTTGCGCAAGTCACTCCAATCATCACCCGCAATTCAGTCGATAAAACCATCGATGTTATCTACACACTCGAAGGCGGCCAACGGGTTTATATCGATCGTATCAACATCATAGGCAATAGCCGCACACATGATCAAGTCATCCGCCGCGAGATTGAATTGGCAGAAGGCGATGTATTTAACGTCGATGCCATCGAAGCTGCAAAAACCCGTCTCATGAAGACCGGTCATTTTACTGGCATTCGAATCAGTACAGAACGCGGTAGTGCGGATGATCGTCTCATTCTAAACGTTGA
This sequence comes from OCS116 cluster bacterium, assembly GCA_002402005.2. GTDB lineage: Bacteria > Pseudomonadota > Alphaproteobacteria > Rhizobiales > OSC116 > OCS116. Next base: position 22,852 of record NVUS02000053.1, read on the forward strand.
AGTGAGCGAAAATGCCACCGGTAGTGTTGGCATCACCGGCGCTTATTCAACTCTACATGGTTTGGTTGGCGAGCTAAGTTATGCCGAAACCAATCTATTGGGCACTGGCCAACAATTAAGCGCATCACTGACGTGGTCATCTAAAGAACGCAAAGCTTTCTTTAGCTTCACCGAGCCACGCTTTATGGGCGAAAACCTATCACTTGGCGGCAGCATGTTTGCTAGCTTGGCGACAGAGAAAGACAATAGTCAGCATTTGAAAGCTGGCGTTGGCACAACCGTTGGTTTGCCAGTTGGCGAATTCACTCGTGTCGCTGCTCGTTATAATTTCACTTACGATCAAAATACAACCACCTCAACCACTGATTATATTTCAGCATTTGGTGTTAATGCGGTGTTTGATACAACAGACAAGCTTATCCTACCAACTGAAGGCTTTAAATTAGAAGCCGATGTTGAATTTGCAGGTCTTGGTGGTAATGTTAAATATATCCGCGCCATCGGCAAAGTTGAAGGTCATTTCGAAGTGATTAAAGACATTGTGATTTCAGGTTTCGCAACCGCCGGCACAGTCAATGCTTGGGATGCAACCACACCACTTCGCAAACAAGATACATTCTTTAAAGGTGGCGATTTGGTTCGTGGCTTCGCTGCAGATGGCCTCGGCCCACGCATAGGCGGCTCAACAACTCTTGCTAACGGTGGTACAATATTCGCTGGTGCAACCATCGAGATTCGTGTGCCATTGCTTAAAGATGCTGGCATTTATGCTGCTGCCTTTGGCGATGCAGGTACATTATATCAATCATCAGTTGCCGGCTCTACGTCCAATACCAATCAGATTAGATCTTCAATTGGCGCTAGCCTAATTTGGGAATCACCGATCGGTCCACTTCGTGCGGATTATGCTTATGTGCTGACCAAAAACGGTGTTGACGATTTAGAACCATTTAAATTTGGCTTGGCTTTCAGATATTAATCTGTAACAACATCATTAAAGTTAATTGGGGTCAACATTTGTTGACCCCAATTTTTTTTGTGCTAAAATTCTATATGTAATTTTTAAGGAGATAAAATGAGCGAAAATACTGACAGCCAACAGCTTGATAGCATTGATGTTATGCAAATTATGAATTTATTGCCACATCGTTATCCATTTCTATTGGTCGATAAGATTATCGACATTGATGGCGATAAATCGGCCATCGGCATTAAAAACGTCACTATAAATGAGCCATTTTTCCAAGGCCATTTTCCCGGTCATCCGGTCATGCCAGGCGTATTGATTGTCGAAGCCATGGCACAAGTCTCAGGCGCGATATGCGCACACGCGCAAGGCGTTAAAGATACACCGGATGTAGTTTATTTCATGTCGATCGATAAGTGCAAATTCCGCAAACCTGTCCTGCCTGGCGATGTATTGCACATCCACGTCACCCAAACCCGCCAACGCGGTAACATTTGGAAATTTGAATGCCAAGCCAAGGTCGAAGGCAAATTGGTTTGCCAAGCCGAGATAGGCGCCATGATGGCACCAAATTCTTAATCCAGACCATTACCGATGCCCAGACAATAAAAAAGCCTGCAAACGCTGTTTGCAGGCTTTAAATTTGTATGGCAAAATATCCTATCGCTTATTCATAGGTTTGAAATCACGCAATGTTTCACCCGTATAGATTTGGCGAGGACGGCCGATTTTTTGTTTCGGGTCTTCGATCATTTCATTCCATTGCGAAATCCAACCCACAGTACGGGCCAGCGCAAATAACACAGTGAACATGCTGGTTGGGAAGCCCAATGCACGTAATGTGATGCCAGAGTAGAAATCGATATTAGGATATAATTTCTTCTCAACAAAATACTCATCTTCAAGCGCAATGCGCTCAAGCTCAACCGCCACGTCAAGCAATGGGTCTTGTACATTCAATTCTTTCAAAACATCACGGCTGGTTTGTTGCATAATGGTAGCACGTGGGTCAAAGTTTTTATAAACCCGATGGCCAAAGCCCATCAGGCGGAACGGGTCGCTTTTGTCTTTGGCACGGGCAATAAATTCAGGAATGCGATCCACGGTGCCAATTTCAGTCAGCATCTTCAGGCAAGCTTCGTTCGCACCACCATGTGCAGGGCCCCACAAACAAGCAATGCCAGCAGCAATACAAGCAAACGGGTTGGCACCGGATGATCCGGCCAAACGTACAGTCGACGTCGATGCATTTTGCTCATGATCAGCATGTAGTGTAAAAATACGATCCATCGCTTCGGCAGCAATTGGGTTCACTTTATATTCTTCTGTCGGTACAGAGAAACACATATGTAAAAAGTTAGAGGCGTAATCTAAATCATTGCGCGGCGCAACAAATGGTTGCCCAACAGAATATTTATAAGCCATGGCAGCAATGGTTGGCATTTTGGCAATCAACCGGCGGCTGGCAATTAAGCGTTGCTGTGCATCAGTCACGTCAGTTGAGTCATGGTAAAACGCCGACAAAGCACCCACAACACCCACCATAATCGCCATAGGATGCGCATCACGGCGGAAACCGTTAAACAATGTCACCATTTGGTCATGCAACATAGTGTGATAAGTGATGGCATGCTCAAATTCGTCTTTTTCTTCTTCATTTGGCAATTCGCCATTTAACAGCAGAAAACATACTTCTAAAAAGCTGGCATTCTCGGCAAGCTCGCCAATGGGATAACCACGATAAAGCAAAACGCCTTTGTTGCCGTCAATATAAGTGATCTTGCTTTCGCAAGATGCGGTTGAGGTAAAACCCGGGTCATAAGTGAAATTATCAGTTTTTGCATATAATGTACTAATGTCGATCACATCCGGACCAACAGATGCCTCGTAAACAGGAAAATCATAATTTTCGCCACCTAAAGATAATGTGGCGGTTTTATCGTTTTTATTTGTCATATTATTTCCTGTCATATTGTTTTTATTTTTGGGGGCAATATTCTTCGAGGCATTTAAATTCAAGCAACGCCCATCGCCCATTCATATTTAAGAAAAGTTAAGCCGTTCAAATTAAATATCATTCTAATCTGATGTCGCGGTTAACAAGGTTTTCGTGATTCTTAAATCTCCTCATTAGTTAGTATACGAAATTGCGCAATTTCACAAGTTTTTGAGCCGATTTTATTGAAAAAAAACCACAAAAACGCGCCGATTCATTAGATTTTTAGGCAATATCCTCAATACGACTAATTGTTTCAGTTTTGCCCAAAATAACTGCAATATCAAATATACCAGGTGCATTGGTCGTGCCGGCCAAAATAGCTCGTAACGGTTGCCCAATTTTGCCCAATTTCAACCCAACTTCATCAGCATATTGTTTGATCGTTTCGCTAATATTGTCGCGATTCCAGTCATCAATAGCGCTGAATTTTTCGATTAAACCCGCAATCAAGGCTTTATTCTCATCAGTCAATTGCTTCTGGGCTTTCTCATCAAATTGTAGCGGGCGTTCGGCAAATATAAATTGCGCCGCTGCATTCAATTCAATCAAGGTCTTGGCACGCTCTTTGATGATTGGCATGGCGGTCAACAAACGTTCGCGTTGGCGAATTTCGCCAGCGCCGGTGTCTTTAAGAAATGTTTCTAAAATCTCAACCAATTCAGCATCATCAGTATTTTTAATATAATGGGCATTTAGATTTTCAAGCTTCACAAAATCAAATTTCGAAGGCGATTTGCCAATATTGTCAATGTCGAACCATTCAATCAATTGCTCTGTGGGGATAATTTCATCATCGCCATGGCTCCAGCTCAAACGCGCCAGATAGTTGCGCATGGCTTCGGGCAGATAACCCATATCACGATAGGCCATCACGCCCATTGCGCCATGGCGTTTGGAGAGTTTCGAGCCATCTTGACCATGAATAAGCGGTACATGCGCAAATACCGGTATTTCCCAACCCAAAGCTTTATAGATACAAGCTTGGCGGGTGGCATTGGTCAAATGGTCATCACCACGTATAATGTGGGTCACGCCCATATCATGGTCATCAACCACCACCGACAGCATATATGTCGGTGTGCCATCACTGCGCAGCATAATCAAATCATCAAGCTGTTCATTGGCAATTTTAATTTCACCCAGCACCACATCATTGATAATGGTAAACCCATCACGCGGGGCTTTGAAACGGATCACCGGGTCAATGCCTTCGGGCGCTTCGGCATTGTCACGGTTGCGCCACGTGCCGTCATAAATCATTGGTTTGCCAGCTGCTTTGGCAGCTTCGCGCATCGCGGCAATTTCATCGCGGCTCGAATAGCATTTATAAGCCAGCCCATTGTCCAGCATATGTTGCACAACCTCTTGGTGACGCTTGATATTGCCATTTTGCGAAATGGCATCATCATCCCATTCAAGCCCCAACCAACGCATACCATCCAATATAGCTTGCACATTTTCCGGCGTATTGCGCTTTATGTCAGTATCTTCAATGCGCAATAACATTTTACCACCACGGCCACGGGCATAAAGCCAATTGAACAAAGCAGTTCTTGCACCACCAATGTGTAAAAAACCAGTCGGTGAGGGCGCAAAACGGGTGATAATTTGATCGCTCATTATATTTCCAATATTTAAAAATTCTGTTGGCTTTGATTTAGCACAGGTTTGAATTTACAGCCAATAATTTTATGCCTAAAGTGAATTTCAGGGAGGCATCATGCGCGAAATACGAAATAGAGCGGCACACGCTTGGCAAAAATCCATTGCCAAACCGAAATTTGTCGACTTTATTTTCTACGCCGCGGATTGGGTGCTGGCCGAAATTGAGCGCGAGCAACAAAGATGGTTCATCTGGTTGATTGCATTTTTTGCTGCCGGGATCGTGATGTTTCACGCGTTGAATCAGCATGTTTCACAGCCATATTTGATGATTTTTAGTGGCTTTTTGGCACTTTTTGGGGTGTTTTTGCATCAAAAACAGCGTTTTTTTGGCGTTTTCTGCTTGTTTTTAATGGTTTTTCTGGGCTATTGTTCGGCAAATTTTGAGTATTTTCGTATCAAAACCGCAGTGATTGAGCGGCCATTATATAAGACTGAAATTCAAGGGATCATCACCAATATTGAATTGTTTTCCGATCAACATTCACGGGTTTTAATCCAACCGCATTCGATCGAAAAGTTGGATCAGGAAAGCCTACCAAAATACATTCGATTAAACTTAAAACAGCATCAAAAAGACTTGCAAATTGGTGATGAAATTAGTGTCACCGGACAATTATTTCCACTACCCAGCGCCGCCATTGTTGGCGGCTATGATTTTGGCAAAGGGCTTTTTTATCAGTCCATTGGCGCGGTGGGTTCAGTGGCCAAAAAATACCTGCCCATGCAACGTGAAGCTGGTGGTGGCCTGTATCCACAATTTAAAAATACATTTTATAACATACGCTTAACTTTAGCCACCCAAATTACTGAAAATCTCGACGGTGTCAGCCGGGATATGGCATTGGCAGTTTTGGTTGGCATTAAAATGGATCGAAACGGCAAAAGTTATCTAGCTTTGCGCAATGTCGGTCTGGCGCATCTGCTGGCCATTTCTGGCCTGCATATGGGGTTTGCCATGGGC
>NVUS02000054.1 GCA_002402005.2 OCS116 cluster bacterium
CGGTGAACCAAAATGCTGCGTTTAAATTTGTGCAAGCGCCATTAGATTTAACCAAACGCCACAAACAATATGTCGGTTCAATTTGTTTTGATAAGAGCGGTGAATTTTTTGCCGCCAGCTCACCAAGGGGCAATATTGTCAGTTTTTATGCAAAAAAAGGCCAATTTTTGAGCTTTTATTCAATGAATGATGTCTGTGCGGTGGGTGCCGCGCCCACTCAATATCAGTTTATTTTGGCCTCTGGAATGGGCGAAATTGACCTATATAACGTCACCCAAAACAGTGTCATAAATTTAGCCAAGCCATCGCTAAAAACGAGCCTGTATCAGTGGGACAACCATATGTTGGCGCTGTAATGAGCCAAAAAAATACCCAAATATTGGCTTGTTTATAATTTTTCCACAGTAAAAGATTTAGCGGGGATAAGTTGGGTGTTTTTGTCATGAAATTGTAATAAATATATATTATATCCTATGCAAAATTTGCATAACTATAGCAAAAACCGACTTAACGGTCTTACTAGCTGACGAAATTTTCATGCAATTTTTACCATAAAAACCATGATTTTTGCGTATTTTTAGTCAAAATGAGCCGAATATTGCGGCAATTGGGGCTTCTGCCGGCCTACCACGCATAAACATATTGGACATGAGTGCGGTATTTTGCTACCTATTTGTTAGTGATTTATGTATAGCCAATGCCATTGCGGCATAGATGATGCAACCGAATTGAGCCTAAGACTCAAGCCACTCGCCATTCATTTGGCATAAATAGAATGCAGGCATAAGAATAACCCCAAGCCTGCTATTCAACAAGTTAAGTTTTGACTGAGCGTGAATAAATAGACACATCCTTTGATGAGGGTAATCTTGTGTCCCCCCTTAAGACCGCCAGCCATGAAGAAAGGTGAAGACCATGCCGATTATAAATAAAGATTTTATCGCCCCTTTGGATGACCGTAAATTATACGATCATGAAAAATATAGCGATAGCTGCGGTGTTGGTTTTATCACGCATAAAAAATCCATTCAAACTCATGATATTTTGGTCAAAACTCACGAAGCTTTGTGCACCATTCCGCACAGGGGTGGCATGTCGGCCGAAGGTATTGGCGATGGCGCGGGCGTGAATATCGACCTGTCGCAACGCTTTTTTAGCGTGGTCACCGGTGATAAAAATTTAGAGCTTGGCCAATTTGGCGTGGCCAACTTTTTCCTACCCAAACAAGAAGAATTTGAAGAAGACGCCGTGACCTTGGTCGAAGAAAAATTACGCGACCATCGTTTCCCAATCATTGCTTGGCGCGATGTGCCGGTGAATAATAGCATTTTAAGCGACGCGTCGGTACGGGCGCAATTGAGCATCAAACAGGTTATTTTTGGCCGGCCCAAAAAATTGGCCAATGCCACATGGCATGAATTTGACATCGAAATTGCCCGCTGTTTGGCCGACATTGAAGATGATTGTTACGACATTGCCGAGCTAGAAGGTTTCTACCCGTGCTCGATGAGTGCCCGCACCCAAGTGCTCAAAGGCCGCCTCAATTCTAACGAGGTCATTCCTTATTTTGAAGATTTGCGTGACCCGGATCATGAGATTCACTCCATCTTCTTCCACACTCGTTTTTCGACCAATACTGAGCCAGCCACTATGATGGCGCAGCCCTTCCGCCGCATGGCGCATAACGGTGAGTTAAATACCGATAAGAAAAACCGCCTGTCAGAAGCCTCTATTGCCAAGCAACAAGGCAAGACCATGCATTTCCCCAAAGGCCAATCGGACAGCGCGCGCCTCGACCAAACCATCGCACGGCGCATTGTCGATGATGGCATGTCTGTGGTCGAAGCCATTGTCGCCATGATGCCACCGGCGTGGGAAAACCAAGTCGATATCGACCCTGATATACGTGCCATGCTCGAATATTTCAGCTTGTCTGAAGAAAAAAATGACGGCCCAGCAGCGATTATTTTTGGCAACGGCCAATATGTCGGTGCGCGGTTAGACCGTTTGGGTTTGCGCCCGTTGCGCTCGGTCGAAACCGAAGAATATTTAGCGGTTATGTCAGAGGCTGGTCAAATTAATTTCGCCGCCGAAACTATTTTAAAACGTGGCCGTATCGAAGCAGGTGATATGCTGTTTTGGAGCCATGTCGAAGGCCGCTCATATACCGGTGATGAATATCTAGCAAAACTTGCCAAACGCGAAGACTATGCCGCTTTGTTGGCCGCTGCCAAAGTGGATGTTGAAGACATTGCAACAACCGATGAAACTGCATTGGCCGGGCTTGATGGCCTCAGCATCGACCAAGCACATGTGGCTTATTACATGAATGACGAGAGTTTTAGATTTCTGCTCGACCCGATGTTAGAAAAAGGCGCAGAACGGGTTTATGCCATGGGTTATGGTTTAACACCCAACGCCCTAACCCGCACCGAAGGCGGCATGAGTCAATATTTCAGCCAACGTTTTGCGCAAGTGACCAACCCGCCGCTCGATTCCATTCGTGAATCCGACGGCATGACTTTACGCGTCGCCTTGGGCGGTAAGCCGGGTTTTGTGCAAGATCAGCGGCAGATCATCATTCAATCGCCAATATTGTTGCAGCAAGATTTTGCTAAAATATGCGCGCAGGATATTGTCACCACTCGCACCATTGACATATTATATACTCCCAATTATGAGAATGCTTCACTCAACGCCCACGCGTTGGATGACGCGCTGGCCGACCTGCGTGACGCGGTCGAAGATGCCGCGCGTGATAATGTTGGCATCATCATTTTGAGTGACCGTAAATTATCGGCCGATCAAGCCGCAATACCTTTATTACTGGCCATCGCCACCGCCAATCAACGCTTAATCCGCACCGGTTTGCGGTTTAACTCTAGCCTCATTGCGGACAGCGGCCAATTGGCCTCGACCCATGATGTGGCGACAGCTCTAGGCTTTGGTGCAGCGGCTATTTTTGCCATCACCGCACAACATCGCGCCACACAGATGGACGCTGCCAACGCCAACGATTTGATGAAGAATTTCAAAAAATCGATCGAAAAATCCCTGATGAAAACCATGGGTAAATTTGGTCTTTGTTCTGCCGAAAGTTATATTGGCGGCGAGTTTTTTGAAAGCAGCTTCTTAGACACAAAAGAGCCACATCTAAAACATTTCTTCCCTAAAATTGACGCCCCCGTTGGCGGTGTGCATTTTAGTGACATTGCCACATCGGCGGCCGAATGGCATCACAAAGCCCGTGAATTGGGCGGCGATGCTGACCTACCAAACCTTGGTCTGTTTAAAGAACGTGGTGACGGCGGCGGCCATAGCTTTGGCATTACATCGGTGCGCGAATATGGTCATATGATTAACGAAAAAATCGCCTATATCGAGCAAGA
>NVUS02000055.1 GCA_002402005.2 OCS116 cluster bacterium
CAGCATTCACCCCCAAAAGACCTGGGTCAGCCAATGGGTTGCGGGTGATGGCTTGCATCAAAACCCCCGCAACACCTAATGACGCGCCGACAATAATGCCCATAATGGTGCGCGGCAAACGCAAATCATGCACCACCAAATGCTCGACCAAATCACGATCATATGCCCACAAGGCCTCTAGTACCGATACAAATGCAATGGTGCGCGCGCCAATTGAAAGTGATGCAATGATGGTCGCAAATAATAAAATACACAAAACCACAAAACCCACCACCCGCAACATACGCCGCCGGCCAACTGGCGACATAAGCTTGTTACGCTCGGCCAACCGTTGCGCCGCCACTTCACTGCGTAAGTCTTGCGCGGGCGTATTTGAGGTGGTGGAATTCATATCTATCCTAAAATCAGTCTAATATACCGGCAGCTTGGCTCGATGTCACTATGGTGGCGGGGTCGCCATCAGCAGCTTGTTCCATCAACGGCACCAAGGTATCAATTACGTAATTAAGGCTCAGCAAGCTTGCCCAAGAAAACGCACCAGCCAACACTTCATCAGCGATTATTTCACCGCCATTTTTATGCGTGGCCAATGTTTTGCGAAGCGCCAATTGTTTCACTTCGTCAATGTCAGAATCGCTATATGTCATCCAAACCAAAATATCAGCTTCAAGTGGCGATATATCTTCTTTCGAAATCTCGACATAAAATTTACCTTCACCCGCCAATTCATCAATCTTTTTCGGGGTTTTAAAGCCAAATTGAGCTATCAATTTCGGTCGTGGGTCAATCGATGAATAAGCGCTTGGCCGCGCGCTGCCAATCACCGCGGTTTTGCCTTGCCATTCCGGGTGCGCTGCCGCAACGTCAGCGATGCGTTGGTTAATCGCATCAACCATACCATTGGCTTTTTCGGCTTGGCCAACCACCCGGCCAATGGTTCTGGCACGCACATGCCATGGTGTGCTGTAATCCGTATATTGTTTTTCAGCCGCCACAACCGGCGCAATTTCCGATAATAATTTATACTCTTCTTCGCTAATGCCCGAATACATGCCAACAATCACATCCGGTGCCAACGCAGCAATTTGCTCAATGTTTATACCGTCGCCTTTAATCACCACCGGCTTTGCATCACCCAAAGCTTGTTGCGCCCATGGCCACACAGCATAAGGGTAATCGCCCCACCAATAACGCAAAGCCAGCGGTTTCACGCCCAGCGCCAGCAAATTATCTGGACCATTATAGCTTAATGTCACCACACGAATGGGCTTTTGCTCAATGACCGTTGTGCCATATCTATGCTCGAAGGTTTGCGGAAAATCCGAAGCAAAAGCTGCGGATGTGGATGTTATACTGGCGACAATCGCACCGATCATAAGATGTTTAATATTCATAATTCTAATCCTATAAAATTTTAGTCAAGTAAGCCAGCGGCTTGTGTGCTGGGCACGATGGTTGCAGGGTCGCCATCGATAGCCAATTCAATCAATGGCACCAATTTATCCAGCGCATAAGGCAAGCTCAGCGTGCTAGAATAGGAAAACGCGCCGGCCAATAAATCATCAGCCAAAACTTCGCGACCCTCTTTATGAGCTTGCATAGATTTGCGCAATGGCATCACTTTTAGGCCTGCCAGCGCATCGCCGGTCGCCATCCAAATCACCACATCAGCTTCAAGTGGGGCTAAATCTTCGGGTGAGATATTGGCATAAAACGCGCCTTCTTCCGCCGCTTCATCCAATAATTTAGGGGTAGAAAGCCCTAAGCGTTTTAACAATTGCGGTCTTGTATCAATCGAGCGATAACCACCGGGTGTGCCATTGTAAAAGAACGAAACCGAGGCAGTTTTGGTTTGCCAATCCGGATGAGTTTTGACAATGTCAGCAATGCGCCTTTCCATTGCCCCAACCAGCTCAGCGGCCTTTTCGGATTCGCCAACAGCCCGCCCGGCGGTTGTGGCGCGCAATTGCCAGGGTGTGCTATAATCGGTATATTTTGCTTCAGGCACAATGGTCGGCGCGATGGCCGATAACAGCTCATATTGTTCCTCAGTCACACCAGAGGTAATACCCATAATTAGGTCAGGGCTTAATGACGCAATTTCTTCAATATTCAGCTCGCCTTTGAGGCTTAGCGGTTGATGATCGCCCAAAGCGTCTTGCGCCCATGGCCAAATGCCAAACGGGTAATCGCCATACCAATAACGCACCGCAACCGGTTTTACACCAAATGCCAATAGGTTATCATGGCCAGAATAACTGAGTGAAACAACCCGTAATGGTTTTTTCTCGACCACAGTTGTGCCAAATTTATGTTCAAACGTCTGTGGAAAATCAGATGCATAAGTCGAAACGGCTGCACCCAATGACATTGTCACAACAATGCTCGCGGTAATTATTTTTTTAAACTGGTTTTTCATTTAATCACTTTCGGTTATAAATTCACCCCTAAATTGCCGCCTAGTTTTAGCAATAGCAAACTCAAATTTCAAGAAATAAATCAATAAATTCAGTATGTTAGAATGTTTAAAAACTGGAATAGATTAGAATAACTCCAGATAATTAAAATTGATTATTACTTTCAAACGACTAGCCAATTTTTACATTTTTACAATTTCCGCCTGTTGACATGGGTTTTTTTCGATGCTATCGATGCATCAATCCGTCGGGGGGGCCATTTGGCCTGAGAGGTGTTTCAACACTGACCCGTCGAACCTGATCTGGACAATACCAGCGTAGGGAACGGGTATAAAAACGCCATTATTTAACCGATAATGCGTCATTTTCTCTGTTTTTTACGTTCTACGTCCACATTTTAAAATGGGGACGTATATGATTGCATTGACAATTGCTGGCTCGGATAGTGGCGGCGGCGCTGGGATTCAGGCCGATTTAAAGACGTTTTCGGCCAATGGGGTTTTTGGCGCGAGCGTCATTACCGCCATCACTGCCCAAAATACAAAAACCGTGCGCGCGGTGCATGAAGTGCCGGCTGATATTGTCGGTGCGCAGTTGAACGCGGTGCTTGATGATCTTGATGTTAAGGCCATTAAAATTGGCATGCTATTTTCGAGTCAAATAATTGATATTGTTGCTGAAATATTGGACGGTAGAAAAATTCCAATTGTGCTTGATCCGGTGATGATCGCCAAATCTGGCAATAAATTGCTACAAGATGAAGCGGTAAAAAGCATGGTCAAAAAGCTGTTTCCCTTAGCAGATTTATTGACCCCTAACTTACCCGAAGCCGCGGTTTTACTGGATGTAAAACCGGCAAAAAACATTGATGAAATGCATACACAAGCCGCGGATTTATTGGCTTTGGGGGCGAAATCTATATTGTTAAAAGGTGGGCATGGTACTGGGGATATTTGTACTGATCTGTTGGTTTTTAACAGCGGCAAAACCTTACAGTTAAACGCGAAGCGCATTGATACTAAAAATACTCATGGGACGGGCTGTACGTATTCGGCCGCCATTGCGGCGGAGCTGGCCAAGGGGGCGGATTTGCCGGTTGCGGTGAAGACTGCGCATGGTTATTTGCAACAAGCGATTGAGTTTTCTGATCAGCTTAAAATTGGCTCTGGGCATGGGCCTGTGCATCATTTTTATGAAATGTGGGGTGCAAAATGA
>NVUS02000056.1 GCA_002402005.2 OCS116 cluster bacterium
CGGTACATATTGCTTTCGGCCAAGCTGCTAAATTGCGGGCCTTCCATAGCTAAATATGTGCCGTTAAGATGAGACTTGTTATCTAAGCTCTGTGCGGCTTGGTAAAGCCGTTTTTGCAGGTTGGGGCTAATTGGATAGGCCAAAGATACATGTGCCACACAACCGGTGCCGAAAAAGCTTTTCTCACGGTTCACCGTGCGGTCAATAAATTGATCGATGATCACAAAATCACCGGGTGCATATTCTTCTTTGAGCGAACCTACGGCGCTCAGCGAAATCAAATCGGTCACGCCAGCACGTTTTAAAATATCTATATTGGCGCGGTAATTAATTTCGGTTGGGCTAACCCGATGACCACGGCCGTGGCGCGGTAGGAATACTAATTTTATACCATTATATTCGGCAATCAGTAGCTCATCGGACGGCTCACCCCATGGGCTATCAACTTTAACCCATTGTTTGTTGGTAATCTCTGGCAAGTCATAAATGCCGCTACCGCCAATAAAACCCAAAACTGTTTTTGTCATATTACTGCCCTTTAAATCACATTAACACTTTAACCAGATTCGCAAAAAATGACATAAAAAAAGAGGCCTCAAAGACCTCTTTTCTTTCAATTTTTTGTGAAGTTAACGTCGCATATAATTAGTGGATTAATCGCTAAGATATTGTAGGCGGTTAACAGCCGATGGGCAGGCCGCCCATTGGTTGATGACCGACGCCCAAGATCAACGCAATTCATTCACTAGTGGCGGACGTTTTCCCAAATGCGGCGTTTCACGGCATACATAAGGCCAGCTAGGATAATCAGATAAAGCAGCACTTTAATGCCGATGCTTTTGCGGATTTCCATTTTAGGTTCAGCAGCCCAGATGAGGAATGAAGATACATCTTCGGCTTGTTGCGCCAATGTTGCGGCTGTGCCATCAGTATATTCAACTGAATCATCATCCAAAGGTTGCGACATGGCAATTTTATAACCTTCGTAAAAGTTATTGAAACTACTATCGCCAAGCTCAAAATGCTCTTCGGTAAAATCTGGATCAGCTTCTTTGCCTAATTTATTGGTATGCTCATCATGCGCTAGGATATATTCTGGCACGTCTTCTTCATAACCCATTAGCAGGTTATAAATATAGTTAGAGCCACCTGTAAGGCCATCACGACCCATAAACATATCTTTAAATGAGAAATGACCACGAGCTTTGGCAATTAACGAAAGATCAGGTGGCAGAGCGCCGCCGTTTGATGCTGCGGCTGCATTGTTATTGTCAAATGGTGCAGGCATCGCATCTTTAGGTTCACGCGGGCGCATGAACATTTCGCCTTCGGCATCTGGGCCATCTTCAATTTCATATTCAGCAGCTAACGCTTTAACCGCAGCTTCTGAAAATTCAGGACCGCCTGGCTCGCTTAGGTTACGGAATTTGACCAAATCCATAGCATGGCAATTGGCGCAAACCTCTTTGTAAACCTGATAACCACGTTGCAATTGTGCCCGGTCGAACGTGCCAAACACGCCAGCCCATGACCAATCGATATGTGCTGGCTCTGGCGCACCTTCTATACTGCCACCTGCAGCAAGCGCTGAGCCTGAAACACTTGTGACAACCAACAATGCGATGGCGGTTTTTTGCACGATAGAGGTGATGTTTTGTTTTAGATTATTCATTATAACCTCCTTATGCTTTAGCTTCAGCAGCTGCCAGTTCGGCGGCTTCTTCTGCAGCCCCCTCGACACCTAACACGGCTTCAGAAATGCTATTTGGCAGTGGTTTGGTTTTCTCTATCAACCCCAATACGGGCAGAATAACAACAAAGAAACCAAAATAATATATTGTACCAATGCGTGAAATGATCAGATTTGTAACACCATGAATGCCCAAGAAATCATCGGTTGTATTGACTTGGCCTAAATAGCCGAGCAACAAGCCGTTAACCACGAAGATCCAGAAGAAGATACGGTATGCAGGACGGAATTTAGCGCTACGTACTTTTGAGGTATCTAACCAAGGCACAACAAACATGATGAGAATGGCACCAAACATACCTGCAACACCTAAGGCTTTGTCAGGAATGGCACGAACGATGGCGTAGAAAGGTAGATAATACCATTCGGGCACGATATGCGCTGGCGTAACCAATGAGTTGGCTGGAATATAATTATCTGGATGACCCATAAAGTTTGGATTGAAGAATACAAAGTAGAACAATATGATCGCGAAAAGCACGATGGCATATAAATCCTTCATGGTGAAATAAGGATGGAAGCTCATTGTATCTTGCTTGGTTTTTGGCTCAATGCCCAATGGGTTGTTTGAACCAGGGACATGCAATGCCCAAATGTGCAAGACGACCACGCCCAAAATAACGAATGGCAATAGATAATGTAATGAGAAGAAACGGTTTAGCGTTGGGTTATCGACTGCAAAGCCACCCCAAAGCAATGTACGAATGTCATCACCAATGAAAGGTACAACTTCGAAGAAGTTAGTGATCACTGTCGCGCCCCAGAAGCTCATTTGACCCCAAGGTAGCACATAGCCCATAAAGCCTGTTGCCATCATCAGCAGATAAATAAGCATGCCGAGCAGCCATAAAACTTCACGTGGGGCTTTATAAGAGCCATAATACATACCGCGCAAGATATGGATATAAACCGCAACGAAGAACATTGAGGCGCCATTGGCATGGGTATAACGCAACAACCAACCCCAGTTTACATCGCGCATGATATGCTCGACACTGTTAAACGCCATATCGGCATGCGGTGTATAATGCATGGCCAAAATGATACCCGTAACAATTTGCACAATTAGCATGAACATGGCGATGCCGCCAAATACCCACCAATAGTTTAAATTTCTGGGGTTAGGCATGGAAACTGCCGCACTATGCATAAGACTGATGATCGGTAAGCGCTCTTCGAGCCATTTACCTGCATCGCTTTTAGGCACATAAGTAGAATGTCCACTCATAATTTTCTCCCTAACCTATTTTAATTTTTGTGTCTGATAGAAATTCATATTCAGGAATTTCCATATTTGTAGGCGCGGGGCCTTTGCGAATACGCCCAGCAGTATCATATGCCGAGTTATGGCATGGACAGAACCAGCCATTATATTCGCCAGCTTCACCCAATGGGATACAGCCCAAATGGGTACAAACGCCAACCATAATCAACCATTCAGGTTTTTCGGCACGTTCTGCATCGGTTTGTGGATCTTTAAGTTCTGATAAAGGTGTATCGACAGAGGCTTGGATTTCTTCGGCTGTTCTATGGCGGATGAATACCGGTTTACCACGCCAATTGACGGTCAATGATTCGCCCTCGCCTACCGATGAAATGTCAACTTCGATAGAAGCCAAAGCTTTAACAGATGCATCTGGGTTCATTTGATCGATTAACGGCCACACTGCAACGCCTACACCAAGAGCGCCAAACGCGCCCGTTGCAATGTATAAAAAGTCGCGCCGGCCTGGTTCTTTTAAATCACTTGCGTCAGCCAATATCTTATCCCTTCAACTCACAGGTGGTTTTATAGACCGGCCTGTTTAATCTCAGATTGAAACAATCTAAACTATATTTATTCTACTTTTGCCACTGAAAAGCCGCAATGTCTAGAGTCAATCTAATCTTTCCCCCAAAAGGGACTTTTTGTCGCAGGCTTTTTGTACAAAAACCTCTATAAATCAACAATACAGCGCATTTTAATTGTATGTTTAACCGCGACCCCTTAACAAGAGCATAATACGCGCTTTAATGACAGGTAAATTTAACATGCATCTAGCTCTCTATATGCCCGACATTCCCCAAAATACAGGCACTATAATGCGTATGGCGGCGTGTATGGATTTGACCGTGCATATTATTGAACCCACCGGCTTTAGAATGGATGCCAAGGGTTTGAAACGCTCGGGCATGGATTATTTGGCCAAAACTGTGATGCAGCGCCACGCCGATTGGGCGCAATTTAACCAATGGCGGTTAGACAATGGCAAACGCTTGATTCTGTTAACAACTAAAGCCAGCCGCCCGTATTGCGATGTAAAATTTGATTCGAACGATATATTTTTATTTGGCCGCGAATCTGTCGGTGTGCCGCAAGAGGTGCATGACATTGCTGATGAACGCATCATCGTGCCGATGAAAAAAGACACTCGGTCGCTAAATTTGGCCATGACCACCGCCTTTATCATGGGTGAATATTTACGCCAAATGGATGCTTTTCCGGATATGGAGCTATAATGACTGATAATATCGAACCACAAAAACACACTGCCTATGTTTGGTTTCAGGACCTGCAAAACCAAATAATCTCTGCCTTTGAAGCTATTGAACGCGACTATGTTGGCCAAGGCGATGAATTGCCAATTGGTGAGTTTGTAAGAACCCCATGGAAGCGTACGCAAGACGGTATTGAAGATGCCGGCGGTGGCACGATGGCGATGATGACCGGCCGGGTGTTTGAAAAAGTTGGCGTGCATGTCTCTTGCGTAAATGGTAAGTTTTTGGGTGATTTTGCCAAGCAGATTGATGGCACAGATGATGACCCAAGCTTTTGGGCGGCGGGCATATCTTTAATCGCCCATATGCACAACCCCAATGTACCGGCGGTGCATATGAATACCCGCTTTGTAGTGACCTCGAAATCTTGGTTTGGTGGTGGAGGTGATTTAACTCCGGTGTTGGATGCGAGACGTAACCAGCAAGATGCTGATACAATTGACTTTCATGCGGCAATGCGTTCGGCTTGCCAAGCCCATGAAGTTGCGGATTATGAGCGCTATAAACAATGGTGTGATGATTATTTTTACCTGCCGCATCGGAATGAACCACGTGGTACAGGCGGGATATTTTACGACAAGCTAGCCAGTGGTGATTGGGATGCGGATTTTGCTTTCACTCAAGATGTTGGCCGGGCGTTTTTGGACATTTACCCCAAATTGGTAAGGCGCAATATGGCGACAGGTTGGACGGATGAGCAACGTGATGAACAATTGATCCGCCGTGGCCGTTATGTTGAATTTAACTTGCTGCACGACAGAGGCACGATATTTGGGCTGAAAACCGGCGGCAATATCAACTCGATATTGTCATCAATGCCACCTGTGGTTAAATGGCCGTAAGCAGATCCTGCTTGCTCAGCTTGAAACCGCTTTCGAGCCACATGCTCTCGAGCTGTTTTATCTTTTGACCCATCTGCGGCCCGGCTTCGAACCCGAGGTCAAAAAGATCGGCGCCTTTGATAGGGAAGGTTGGGATTTCGAAACCTTTGACAAAGCTTAATTTTTGTTGCAAAAACTCAAAATTAAAATTCGTTTCTGCGGCGAAATGAATTAAATTATCGGCAATCATATCATGCCCATGGCGGTAAATCTCGCGCGCCAACTGAACGTCGTTTAAACTCAAAATGTGGTTTAACTGATTCAATTGATTCAGGATTTTCTGATCTTTTCTGGATGGCTTGAGGCGTTTTACTATTATTTGACTGTCTACATGCGGTACAGAGAGTCTGAATCGAATCAACCAGATGTTTTTATTTGTTAATGTAGTATTTTGTAGATATTCGAGCTTATTTAACACAGCTTTGGTTTTGAAAAGCTGCTCAAATATTTTACAATCACACATCAATCCCAATGCTTCGATTAGAAATTTACTTTCATAAATGCGTTTAAACTCGACCAATAGGCGTTCGGCTGACAATTGCGTTAGGCCTGTCACCAATTGCGGTATTTGGGCGTAATCCTCTTGGTCATATTCAAACCCAAAACGGGCGATGAAACGGAAATAACGTAAGATGCGCAGATAGTCTTCTTCGATGCGTTGTTTGGCATTGCCGATGAATTTTACCTTGCGATCGGCAAGGTCCCTAATGCCTGTACCTAGCGGATCGAAGGCTTGTCCATTGGCATCCATATAAAGTGCATTAAAGGTGAAGTCGCGTCGCATCGCGTCTTTCTCAAAACTCGTGCCATAGACGACTTTTGCGTGACGGCCATTGGTTTCGACATCCTCACGCAATGAGGTTACCTCAAATGGTTGATGATTGATGATTAAGGTTACCGTGCCGTATTTAACCCCGGTTTCGATATATCTAACATTATTTTGTTGAGCAATTTCGATGAGCTGCTGTGGGGTATGGGTGGAGCAAAAATCTATATCACCAATCGCGACGCCTAACAAATGATCGCGCACCGCGCCGCCGACAATGCGGCCTTGGCCGCCGTTCTTCTTAAGCAGTTTAAAAACTGATTGAATGTTTTTGGCCATGAGCCAATCGGGTGGGTTTGTCATAAATTTGGTTTCAAATCATTCGAAATGAGCTTTTTCTTCGACCACACCATTGACCACTTTGGCCGGAACATACACGCCATCCAAATCTTTGCTATCTAGACTTGAAAGATACAGCGCGCCAATGGCGGTGAACACCACGCCAATGGCGATGAGGATGGTCAACACCCGACGATTGAGCGCTTCGATGGCACGTTTTTTGTGAAAGATACGCACATACAGCAAAAACAATATAATGGGTGCAAAAAACACAATGATTTCAACAATAACAAAACGACCCATAACTCACCCTTTAACTGTAAATTGAGTTTAATCTCTCAATTTATCTGCAAGATTTTTGAGCATGCCGGCAGTGGCACCCCAAATGAAATAATTTTCATATTCCAATACATAAAATTGCCGAGACTTGCCCCGCCAAAATTTACTCTCTAACTTATAGTTATCCTCTGTCATTAAAAAATCAAGAGGCAGTTCAAATATTTCAGCAACTTCATTGGGATCGGCCTTGAGCACAAAGCCTTGATTGACCTTAGCCACCACCGGGCAAATCTTATAACCCGAACCAATTTTATAGACATCTAAACAGCCCAAAACATCCACATATTGTGGGTCTAAGCCAATTTCTTCGTGCGCCTCACGCATTGCCGCAAATGTGGCATCTTGATCGCTGGGCTCTAATTTACCGCCCGGAAAGGCGATTTGGCCGGCATGTTTTTTCATGTGTAGCGGGCGGCGGGTTAGGATAATGCTTGGGTTTTTCTGATCAATCACCGCGACCAACACTGCGGCTTGGCGGAACTGAATGCCATCCATAGGCCAATCATCACCATGATCTGACACCTGATCAAGGTCAAATTCTTTGGGTATATTTTTATGCAATATGTGCGGGGCTTTGTTTAAAAAATTCTGCATTTGGCCACGCTAAACCGCAAATTCGCAATTGTCACTGATTAAAACAAATTTGCCATCGCGCTCCACCATATAATCGGCAAGTTGATAGCAAAGGCTGCGGGTTAATTTGGCCTCTAAGCCGTATCTAATGCCAACATAGGCCATAAATTGATCGTCTTGATGACTGAACCTGATTTTATGCTCTGTGCCAATGACGACTTGGCCGGCCAAATTGGTTTGCACCGCAATGGTTTGCTTTGCACCCGTACCTGCCACCAATATATCGGTGGCTATAAAGGCGGTGTCTGCCACTTTGATTTTGATTTTCTCGACCGGTGTGATGAGATAATGACTGCCATCACCTTGGGCATCGCGCCACAAAACTGTGGTGAATAATTTTACCAATTTTTGGCGCTTGATTGGTGTACCCATATAGAACCAATCGCCATTGGCTTTAATTTCTATATCAAGCTCGCCGCAATGTTCGGGCGACCATCGCTCAACGGGAGCATATCCGATGTCAGTTTCTTCACCAATTTTTGTGGCCAGTTCGGCCAATATATCACTCATTATGGTTCAACCTTAATGGTATATCATTGTTATCAATCAACTGTTGTAGACTATGGGGTTCGAATTCGAAATACAACACCCGATTGGGGTCGGTTGGTTGCGGATAATCAATCGCGCCATGTGGCACGCGTTGAAAACCACTTTTTTGATAATAATCCAAATCACCAATTAAGATGGTGAATTTCCAGCCTCTTAAGCCAGCAATTTTTTGTGCAAGAGACAAAGTTTCATCCATCAAACGCCTGCCCAAACCCATGCCTTGAAAATCAGGATTGACCGCCAGTGGCCCAAGCAATAAGGCCGCCTCGCCGGCCACATCCAATTGCCAATAGGCGATAGAGGCTAAGATTACATCCTCTCCATTTTGATTTTTTTGCGACGCAATTAAGCTCAAATCATCTATTTTAACGCTGCTCTCGCGCAGTTTATAGCTGGATTTTTGCTGGCGATCCGCACCGAAGGCGGCGTCGAGCAATTGGCTGACTTGATTTTGATATTTGGCTTGAAAAGGGGTGATAGAGACTTGATCGGCGCTGATAGCGCTAAGGGAAATGTTATTCATAAGACGTCCGAAAATATAAATGAAACTTGGGTTGGCAAATTAAGATTTATTTTTTCGTCGTAATAACATATTCTTCTCCACAGTTGCTATTAGGAATTAGCATACTTATATACGAACGACAAGTATAATAGATTGAAAAGTTGGAATTATCTGCAGGCGACATTTGTTTGGGAATTTGCAAAAAAACGATATTCAATTTTATGCTTCTCACTTATAGTCAACACAGAACAATATTGAAATATTTTTATGCATAATTTTAGGCTCGCACATTTCTCAGACATTCATATGCCGCCCATGCCCAAGCCGACCTTGCTTGAACTTACCGGCATACGCATATTGGGCATGTCATCTTGGCAAATTAGCCGCAAGAAAATTCATAAATTACAGGTATTGAGCGCTTTTGAGAAAGACATTAAGGCGCAGGACATTGACCATTATGCGTTTTCTGGCGATTTGGTCAACATTGCCTCACGTGCTGAAATGCGCCGCGCGACGGCATGGATGAAGGCTTTTGCGCCAGCTGACAAAATGTCTTACGTGCCGGGCAATCATGACGCCTATACCGAAGATAGCATTGCCAATGTATTGCATTATTGGAAAGATTATATGCTGTCCTGCGATCAAGGCGCGCAGATATTGACTGAGCTGAACATAAAATTAAGCGATGAAGTGCCTTATGGCCCCTTTCCCTATTTACGAATTTTTGGCCGGGTGGCTTTGGTCGGCACCAATTCTGGCGTGGCTTCACCGCCTTTTATGGCCACCGGCGAATTGGGCATAGGCCAGCGCAATCGGCTGGCTAGAATTTTGGCCTATCTTAAAAAAGAAGGTTATTATCGGGTGGTGATGATCCATCACCCACCATTGCCGCGCATGACGCCAAATGTGCGGGCGTTGAAAGATTGTGCTGATTTACGTGAGATTTTGACTGATGAAGGCGCTGAATTGGTGCTTTATGGCCACAATCATAAAAACAAAATTACCAATATCAGCAATAAATATGGCCCATCTTTGATGATTGGCATTGCCTCGGCCTCAGCCATTGCCACCAGCCACAAACCTGCGGCCAGTTATAACCAGATATTGATTGACCAAAGCAAAAAGGGTTGGCAAGTCAACTTATTGAAACGTGAATATATTGAAGCTCATGGCGCGTTTGAAGAAACTGAAGTGACGCCCCTTGGTTTTTGGCATATGACATAAACCATAAGCACAGAGCTTTTTGGCATATGACATAAACCGTAAGCATAAAGCTTTTTGGTATGTGACATAAACCATAGGCACAGAGCTTTTTGATATATGACTTAATTATTTTCTATTTCTATTGGTCTTGAATGTGCGGCTGCCGGCTTTGCCACTTGTGGAGCGGCCTTTAGGTGCGCCCGGTGGGAGCTTTTTCTCGCCTTTATTATAGTTGAATTGCCGCGCCAACGGGTCTTCCAATACCATTAACTCATTCTCTTCTAAGCGTTTGACCTCATCGCGAATTTGGGCGGCTTGTTCAAAATCCAGATTCTCGGCCGCTTCGAGCATTTTCTTACGCAATTCTTTAAGATGAGTCTGTAAATTTTTGCCGACCATATGTTGCGGCGCATGCTCACCCATATCGGCGGTAACGTGATCGCCCTCAGACATGCTTTCGATGATCGCACCAATTTTCTTTTTGATCGATTGTGGTGTGATGCCATGTTGTTTGTTATGCGCCTTTTGCTTGTCACGGCGGCGGTCAGTCTCGGCCATCGCCCGCTCCATCGAGCCGGTGATGCGATCGGCATATAGAATCACCCGGCCTTCGACATGCCGCGCAGCGCGGCCAATGGTTTGCACCAAGCTGGTTTCGCTGCGCAAAAAGCCCTCTTTATCGGCATCTAAAATCGCCACCAATGACACTTCGGGTATATCCAAACCTTCGCGCAATAAGTTAATGCCGATCAGCACGTCAAACACCCCAAGGCGCAAATCGCGGATGATTTCTATGCGCTCCAACGTATCGATATCACTATGCAAATAGCGCACTTTAATGCCTTGGTCATGCATATATTCAGTTAAATCTTCGGCCATTCTTTTGGTCAGAGTGGTGACCAAAACCCGTTGACCTTTGGCAATGATCACATGGCATTCGGACAATAAATCATCGACCTGTGTGCCGACCGGGCGGATGTCAATTTCAGGGTCAATCAACCCCGTCGGGCGAATGACTTGCTCGGCAAACACACCGCCGGTGCGCTCCATCTCCCACTTACCAGGTGTGGCCGAAACAAAGATGCTTTGGGTGCGCATAATGTCCCATTCTTCGAATTTTAGCGGGCGGTTGTCTAGGCAACTCGGCAGGCGAAAACCATGTGTGGCCAAAGTGGTTTTACGCGCAAAGTCACCTTTATACATGGCGCCCAATTGCGGGATGCTGACATGGCTTTCATCGACAAAAACCAAGCAATTATCGGGTATATATTCAAATAATGTTGGTGGCGGGGCGCCAGCCGGACGGCCGGTTAGATGGCGTGAATAATTTTCGATGCCACTGCAAAAGCCTTGGGCTTCTAGCATTTCAATGTCAAAACTCACCCTTTGTTCAAGGCGCTGCGCCTCGAGCAATTTATTATTTTTATGCATATCGGCCAGCGTGACTTGCAGCTCTTGCTTGATAGTTTCGATGGCACGCACCAAGTGTGGGCGGGGGGTGACATAATGCGAATTGGCATAAATCCGTTCATGCTCTAGCTCTTTGAGCTTTTTGCCGGTCAATGGGTCGAACTCGACAATCGATTCTAGCTCATCGCCGAAGAATGAAAAGCGCCAAGCGGCATCTTCATAATGGGCTGGCCAAATTTCGATGACATCGCCGCGTACCCGGAAAGTGCCGCGGGTGAAGGCCGTGTCATTACGTGTATATTGCAAGTCGACCAAGGTGGTAATGACTTTGCGCGGATCATACTCATCACCGACTTTGAGATCCATAATCATATTGCTATAGCCCTCGACCGAGCCGAGACCATAGATACACGATACAGACGCGACGATGATCACATCATCCCGCTCGAGCAAAGCCCGGGTGGCGGCATGACGCATACGGTCAATCTGCTCGTTGACGCTCGCATCTTTTTCGATAAAGGTATCGGTCCGTGGCACATAGGCTTCGGGCTGATAATAATCATAATAAGAGACGAAATAGGACACCGCATTGTCGGGGAAAAATTCTTTAAACTCGCCATATAGCTGAGCCGCGAGAGTTTTATTATGAGCTAAAATGAGTGCGGGGCGGTTGGTTTGCTCAATAATTTTGGCCATGGTGAAGGTTTTACCACTGCCAGTGACGCCCAACAGCACTTGGTCTCTTTCGTTATTATCAAGGCCTTTGACCAGCTCGGCAATGGCGGTTGGCTGATCACCTGAGGGTTCGAAATCTGTATGTAGTTTGAAATCAATGCCGCCTTTAACCTTGTTTTCAACCGGCAATTCGGGGCGTTTCAGCATGTCGATATGGGCAATGTCTAACATTTTGGTCATAGTGATTCCGCGATAAATATTTACAAAGCGATTATAGCCACTTTCGCTGCGTATGAAAAGCCATTTGTTCACTATTTGTACTGACAATTTATGACAGTATATTTTTGCAACTGGGATATTTGTGCAAATTTCTGCTTTTATACTTGCCCTAGGGTCAAAATTTGCGGCTTTTAAGCATTTATAAACCATATTCAACAAGTATAGGTCAATTGGGGGGAATTATAGACAGGTATGAAATGATCAAACTCCTACGTCCATTGCTGCTTAAATGGCAAAAAATCAGCGCGAATGTCAGCCAGAAGTTCCAAATCGTGCGGATCATTCCGCTTAGAATTCGGATGATGGCATTGGCGACGTTTGGCATATTGAGCATTGCGCTTTTGTCTGGTGCTCAGCTTTATAGTAATGATCAACTATCTGCCAAAATGGCGGGACTTTCAAACTCTCGCCAAGCTGAAAATCTATTCACCCAAATTGACATTAAGATATTGGAAATGAAGGACAATGAAAAAGATTTCCGTCTGACATTCATTGATGATCATTTGCGTAATTTTCGTGAAAACCGCCGTGATGCTTCGGCACTCACCGCGCAATTGCTGGCCATTGCTAGCAGTGGCGAGCAAAAACAAGCCATTGAAAATATTGAGATATCTATCCAATCTTACCTGACATCGATGGATGAAACCACCGACATTTTGAAATTAATTGGCACCAGCCTTTATGATGGTTACCAAGGTGACATGCGTAGCGCAGCCGCCAAGATTGAAAAATCTATGGGCAAATTGATCAAAGCCGAAAAGGCCAACCCGCGCACCTTAGCCAACATCAAAACTGCCTATACCGCCTTTCTGCAAATGAGCCGCCAAGAGAAGAATTATTTACTATTTAAATCGGATAAATATTTACAAAAACATGGCAAACAAAGTGCGGCTTTTACTGATGCGTGGTCTAAAGTTCAGTCTAAAGACAAAAATTACAAAAAAATCGCCAAAAGCATTAAAAAATATTTCACTCAATTTGACAACATTGCCAAAACCAATGCCGAGCTGGTGATTGCCCGCGAAGGCATGCTGAGCCACATTACCGACATTACTGACATCACCCGAAAATTGGTGGTTGCGGCACGGCTTGAAAGCGATACAAATTTCAATGCCTATATTGCGACTGAGAAAAAATGGAGCCGTTTATTGTTGATTTTTGCCATCAGCATGGGTTTGGTTATCTTGTTATTGTCATTCATCATCACCAATAGCATCATCAAGCCATTGGCATTGTTGAACAAACAAACTGTGGCGCTTGCGGATGGTAATTTGGACACTGAAATTAGTGATACCAACAAATATGACAACATTGCCCAAATGGCCGATGCTATGCTTAACTTTAAACAAAATGCATTAAAACAAGTGAAGTTAGAGCAAGACCAAGCGCAAGTGCAACAAGAAGAAGCCAGCCGCACCCAAAAAATTGGCACCACCATCAAGACATTTGAGGGCAATGCTTTTGAAGTGTTGAACACTGTGCGGGATGCAGCCAGCCAGCTGAACAGCTCATCTGATGAATTGATTCAGTTGTCGGACAACGTGCACACCCAATCGGACAATGCCGGTGAAGCGGTGCGTGATGTCGCGGCCAACATTGCACTGGTTGCC
>NVUS02000057.1 GCA_002402005.2 OCS116 cluster bacterium
GTTTTCACCCCGCCGCTCATTATGCCGATCTTGACTTTTAAGGTCAGTATGCATGAATGATGACAATACCGAAATTGCCGAGAAAATACGCCAACAAGCTTTGGCTTTGGGCTTTGACGTGGTCGGCTTCACCCGACCAGAAAAAGTGGCTTATGCCGGTGCGCATCTTAAGCAATTTGTCGAGCAAGGGCTTTATGGTGAAATGGACTGGATGGTCGACACTTTAGAGCGCCGCTCGCAACCCAATAATCTGTGGCAAGACGTTGAAAGTGTGATCATGCTCGGCATGAATTATGGCCCAACGGACGACCCGCTTTGGCAGTTAGAACATAAAGACAAAGGTGTGATTAGCGTCTACGCCCGCGGCCATGATTATCATGATCTGATTAAGAAAAAACTCAAAGCTCTGGCGCGGTTTATGGTGACTGAATTGCCCAAAAATTTCGACATTGAAGGTGATATTGACGTCAAGGTATTTGTTGATACCGCACCCGTAATGGAAAAGCCCTTGGCTGGCGCTGCGGGTTTAGGTTGGCAAGGAAAACATACAAATTTAGTCAGTAAAGATTTTGGTTCGTGGTTATTTTTAGGTTCAATTTTTACCACGTTAAAATTGCCTCAATCCGAAGCGGTGAAAGACAATTGCGGCTCGTGTACCGCTTGTTTGGATATCTGCCCGACCGACGCCTTTTTGCAATCGCGTCAGATTGATGCCCGTAAATGCATCAGCTATTTAACCATTGAATATGGCGGCCATATTGAGCGGGATTTGCGGCCAAAAATTGGCAATCATATCTATGGTTGTGATGATTGCTTATCGGCTTGCCCGTGGAATAAATTTGCCCAATTGTCATCCGAAGCCAAATTCCATGCGCGGGTCGAATTGTCGATGCCCGAACTGAGTGATTTGGTGATGTTAGATGACGCAACATTTCGTGATATATTCACCGCGTCACCAATAAAACGCATCAAACGCCGGCGGTTTATTCGCAATGTTTTGATCGCCATTGGCAATAGCAGCAATGAAAAATATTTGCCGCAAATAGAGATTTTGTTAGAAGATGAAGAACCACTGATTCGCGGTGCGGCCATTTGGGCGGCGGAACAATTGATGAGCGCCGATAGTTTTGCTAAAACCTATACACGTTTGGCAGGTTTAGAGGCGGATGAAGATGTGAAACTGGAGTGGCAAGCCTCTTTAACAGCATCCGGAAAGGCTGTGGCATGAAGAAGATTTTGATATTTGGTATGGGTTATGTTGGCCAACATTTGGCCAGGGCTTTAGAGGGTAAATATGAAGTGGTCGGCACCAGTCGAGACGCTACGGGGCAGACTAAAATAAAATGGAACGTAGGCGAATCGAGTGCTGAAATCATTGAGCAGATATCGCAAGCCGATGCCATTCTCTGTTCTATTCCGCCCAATGATGCAGGTGATCTGGCTTATATGGAATTTGGCGAGCAGATTAAAAAATCCAATGTGAAATGGATTGGTTATCTTTCGACTACGGGAGTTTATGGCGACCATCAAGGTGGTAGAGTTGACGAGACAACACCGTTAAATGCCCAAAACGCTCGGGCGAAAAAACGGGTGATGGCCGAAGCGCAATGGAGTGAGCTGGTATCTGCAGCTACTGACAAAATATCAACCGAACGATCAGTACATATTTTTAGATTACCGGGTATTTATGGTGTGGGACGCTCGGCTTTTGAAGCGCTAAAAGCCGGCCGTGCCAAGCGCATTGATATGCGACTTAAGAATGGGCATAAGCATTTTTTCTGTCGTGCGCATGTTGATGACATTGTGCAAGTGATTGTCGCATCGCTTGACAAACAGTTGGCCGGCACAAATATATACAATATTGTTGATGATTTACCTGCCCCTCAAGCTGATATTGTTGCATATGCCGCCGCGTTAATGGGTACAAAAGTGCCAGAATTGGTGACCGAGCAGCAAGCCGATATGAGTGATATGGCCAAGAGCTTTTATAGCGAATGCAAAAATATGCAGAATGATAAGATCAATAATGAATTGGATGTGGTGTTGAAATATTCGACTTATAAACAAGGTTTGAGTGCGATATGGCAACAGATGAACTCATGAAAAATATATGTATATTGGCAACCAAAAATTCCATTACGCAGGCGGAATATATGAGTATAGCCAAGCATTATAGCCAAGCAAAATTCACTCTAATTGCACCAAAATTTGATGGCGATGACTTAGGCCGGCTGGATTTATGGACAGACGGTGCGCGCTCTGGGTTTTTGAAAGTTTTGACCATTTCGCGCCGCATGTCTTGGTCGAGTTTTGACTTGGTGATCAACTGGGAGCAGGGCGGTTTAGAAAACGCATTGTGCTTTATGTTGCTGCCCAAACCAAAAATCATTACAAAAGCAGTTTTTTTGGCCGAAAATACTTGACTATTTACCCATTTTCACCTTATGTGCTAATTGCAAAGTCACATTCGTGTGGCTGCATTTTTTAAGGCAATATAAAGGAGCGGATCCATAGCCCGCAGACCCATGAATAAAATGCCAGAACGTACTGGCCCAAGAATTAATCAATTGATTAGAGTTCCCGAAGTTATGCTGGTTGGCGCCGATGGCGTGAATGTAGGCGTAATAAGCACGGAAGATGCTATTAAGCAAGCTTTTGAAAGCGGCCTTGATTTGGTGGAAGTGTCACCAAATGCCAAACCGCCTGTTTGCAAAATAATGGATTATGGCAAACATAAATTCCAAGCTCAGAAGAAAGCTTCTGAAGCGCGCAAAAAGCAAAAAATCGTTGAAGTCAAAGAAGTAAAAATGCGTCCGAATATCGACACGCATGATTATGACACGAAAATGCGCAATTTAGAAAAATTCATTGGCAAAGGCGATAAAGTGAAAGTCACTCTACGCTTCCGTGGCCGTGAAATGGCGCATCAAAACTTAGGTATGGACCTGCTACAACGTGTAAAAGCCGACGCTGCAGAATACGCCAAACCTGAAATGGAGCCAAAGCTTGAAGGCCGCCAAATGATCATGATTTTGACCGGTAAATAATTTACCGCACATTCA
>NVUS02000058.1 GCA_002402005.2 OCS116 cluster bacterium
ACTTTCTGGCGGGGCTGGCGGTGATATATTGCGCGGTGGTTTGGGCCAAGACGTGGCGGATTATAGCGGCTCAAGTGCGGCGGTGAATGTGAATTTAACCACCGGGGTTTATAGCGGTGGTGATGCGGCGGGTGACAGCTTAAGTGACATTGAGAATTTAACTGGCTCGGGCTTTGATGATGTTTTGACCGGTGATACCAGTGCAAACAGTTTAAGTGGTGGCGCGGGTGATGACATATTGGTTGGTGGCCAAGGTGGTGACAGCTTAATTGGTGGCGCGGGCAGTGATACGGCAGATTATGGCCAATCGAGCGGTAGCATTCATGTGAATTTGGGCAGTGGTTTGGCGATTGGTGGCCATGCACAGGATGATAATTTTGACTCGATTGAGAATGTAACCGGCTCTATTTTTGCCGACAATATTGAAGGTGATGCCAGTGCCAATGTGCTTAAGGGCGGGGCGGGGGATGATACTTTGATCGGCAATGGCGGCGCTGATGTATTGGATGGTGGCGCGGGGCGTGACAATGTTTCATATGTCAACAGTGCGGCGGCGGTGAATATTAATTTAGGCAGTGGCGTTGGCACGGGCGGCGATGCGGATGGCGATAGTTTTATTGCGATTGAAGATGTGACGGGCTCGAATTTTGCCGATGTTTTAACCGGTAGTGGTGGGCAGAATACTCTGACTGGCGGTAGTGGTGATGACGTATTATCGGGCGGTGGCGATGCTGATATTTTGGTTGGTGGCGATGGCAGTGATACGACCAGTTATGCCGATAGTGGCGCGGGTGTGAATGTTGATTTGCAGACCAACATTACATCTGGCGGTGACGCGGCGGGCGATAGTTTAAGCTCGATTGAGAATATAATTGGCTCTAGCCATGATGACGTTTTAAGTGGCAATGTATTTGACAATGCGATCAGCGCCGGTGCGGGCAATGACCGGCTTAAGGGCGGTGCAGGTGCGGATGCTTTGGATGGCGGCGCGGGCGTTGATACGGTTGATTATTCATCATCATTACAAGCGGTAAATGTGGATTTACTGGCTGGCACGGCATCGGGCGGTGAGGCGCAAGGTGATACACTCAGTAACATTGAAAATGTAATTGGTGGCGTGGATAGTGATATTCTTGCCGGTAATGCCAGTGCCAATCGGCTTGAGGGCGGCTTGGGTGATGACATCTTAAAAGGTGGCGCGGGCGCGGATGATTTACAGGGCGGCGCGGGCAGCAATACAGCTGATTATAGAGGTAGTACGACAGGTGTGAATGTGAATTTGGGTAACAATAGCGCCGCAGGTGGTGACGCCACGGGCGACGTGTTGACTGACATTCAGAATTTACATGGTTCGGAATTGGATGATGTTTTAACCGGTGACAATGGTGCGAATAAATTAACTGGTGATGCTGGTGATGACATACTTGTTGGCGGTGTGGGTGCAGATATTTTAGAAGGTGGTGCGGGCTCTGACCGGATTGATTATACTGACTCGGCAACGGCGGTGAATATCGACTTATTGAGTGGCATTGGCAGTGGTGGCGATGCGCAAGGTGATGTGTTTAGCAGCATTGAAAATGTGACCGGTTCGGCCGGTAATGATACGTTGAAGGGGGATGCGGCGAGTAATGTTTTGGACGGTGGTTTGGGTTCTGACTTGATCATTGCCAGCGCTGGGGCGGATACATTGATTGGCGGCGGTGGCATTGACACTGTGGATTATAGCGCCTCGAGCGCGGTGAATATTAATTTGGATGCCGGCACGGCGACCGGTGGCATTGCCCAAGGCGATACATTAAGCGGCATTGAGAATGTGATTGGCACCAGTGAGGCTGACACCATTACCGGTGATGCCAGTGCCAACAAGCTTGAGGGCGGTGCGGCGAACGATACGTTAATTGGTTTGGCTGGTGGCGATGAATTGGACGGCGGTGCGGGTAGCGACAGCGTTGATTATAGCGCGTCTAACGCAGCGGTGGCGATTGATTTGCTGAACAATACCGCATCGGGCGGGCATGCTGATGGTGATGTTTTGACCAGCATTGAAAATGTGGTGGGCAGTGGATTTGATGATGATTTAACTGGCAACGGCCAAGCCAATAATTTAAGCGGTGGCGCGGGTGATGATCTGTTGGACGGCGGCGCGGGTGCTGACCGGTTAGATGGTGGCGCGGGTGTTGATACGGCGGATTATAGTGCGGCAAGTGCGGCGATCAATGTCAATTTGGGCACAGGTGCGGCATCTGGGGACATTGCGGCGGGTGATATATTATCCAATATTGAGAATGTGCGTGGCGGCAGTGCTAATGATGTGCTGACCGGCAATGTTGACGCCAATGAATTGTTGGGCAATGGCGGCGATGATGTATTGGCGGGGCTTGGCGGTGCGGATCAGTTGAACGGTGGTGCAGGTGATGATACTGCGGATTATTCGGCTTCTGCCAGTGCGGTGACGGTTGATTTGTTGGCCAATACCAATAGTGGTGGTGATGCGCAGGGTGATGTTTTAACTTCGATTGAAAATGTAACCGGCAGTGCGTTTGATGATAATTTAACCGGTGATGCCAATGACAATCTACTGGCCGGCGGGACTGGTGACGACACATTAAGCGGTGGTGCTGGCAATGATGATTTGCGTGGTGGCGCGGGTGAGGATGCGGCGGATTATAGTGACTCACTCGGTGGTGTGACGGTGAATTTAAATACCAATATTGGTGTGGGTGGTGACGCCCAAGGTGATACGCTCAACTCGATTGAGAATGTGATTGGTAGCGCTGCGGCAGATGTGTTGACCGGTAATATTTTGGCCAATGAGCTGACCGGCGGCGGCGGTGCGGACACTTTAATTGGTGGCGCGGGTGGTGATAAATTAGACGGTGGAACGGGCATTGATACGGCTGAATTTAGCGGCAGTGGCACGGGCGTGAAGGTGAATTTAACCACGGGTGTTGGTAGCGCAGGTGATGCACTGGGCGATCAATATATTGATATTGAAAATATTACAGGCTCTACGCATGATGACAATCTCACTGGCAATGCTGGGGTGAATGTGATTTTAGGCGGGGCAGGGGATGATACATTGATTGGCCTTGCTGGGGCTGACCAACTTGTTGGTGGTGCGGGTGATGACCTGATTGATTACACTGCGTCTGACGCGGGAGTGACGATAAAATTGGATGGTAGCGTTGGTGTGGGTGGCCATGCGGCGGGTGACCAAATTAGCCAAGTTGAGAACATTACCGGCAGTGGGTTTGATGATGCTTTGACCGGCAATGTTGGAGCCAATGCGCTCAGCGGCGGTGCGGGTGATGATACGCTGATCGGGCTTGGTGGGGCAGATAATTTAGACGGTGGTTTGGGTATTGATGGGGTGGATTATAGCTTATCGGCCAGCGGCGTGAATATTGATTTGACGGCTGGCACTGGCAGTGGCGGCGATGCGGCGGGGGATGTATTTACCAGTATTGAAAATGCCATTGGCACGAGTAGTGATGATGATTTGCGCGGCAATGCTGATGCCAATGTTTTGGTTGGTGGTTTGGGCAATGATGCGATTGCTGGGTTGGGCGGTGCTGACACTTTAAGCGGTGGCGGTGGCATTGATAGTGTGGATTATAGCGCCAGTGATGCCGGGGTGAATGTTGATATTGAAAATAACACTGCCTCGGGTGGTCATGCGGATGGCGATGTGATTAGCGGGTTTGAAAATGTAACCGGCAGCGCGTTTGATGACGTGTTGAGCGCTGACAGTGGGGTGAATATATTGCGTGGCCTTGGTGGTGATGACCGCATTATTGGCGGGGCGCAGGCTGACTTTATTTATGGTGATGGTGGTAGTGATACGGCGGATTATAGTGGTTCGGCGGGTGCGGTTTCGGTCAATTTATCGATCGGCACGGGCACCGGCGGTGATGCGCAGGGCGATCAATTATTCTCGATCGAAAACTTGATTGGCTCGGCTGGTGATGACACATTATTGGGCAATGTGGATGTGAACCGCATTGAAGGCGGTGTGGGTGCAGACCTGCTTGCT
>NVUS02000059.1 GCA_002402005.2 OCS116 cluster bacterium
AAAATAGAACAAGATTACTCCTGGAATCACTGACACCACAATCATCGCAGCTACCAACCCCATATCTGTATTAAAGCCAAATAGAGAATTGATTGCCATAGTGATTGGTTTGCCATTTGTAATGGTCAGTATTCTCGCAAACACAACTTCAACCCAAGAAAACAGAAAACAGAAAAAGGCTGCTACGCCGATGCCAGGAGCTATAATTGGAAGTAGAATCTGATAATGAAATTTGGACATTGAATATCCATCGATAAACGCATTCTCATCCAACTCCTTCGGTACAGCATTGATAAATCCTTCTAAAATCCAAATAGATACGGGTAAGGTGAACAAGCAATGTGACAAAGCTATACCCAGAGGAGAATTAACCAATCCAAGGATAGAGAAAAGTTTGAATATTGGGAGAGTGAGTACAACTGGTGGAGTGACGCGAAAAGCCAAGAATGTTAAAAACAAATGCTTGTCACCAACAAAAGAATACCTTGAAAATGCGTATGCCGCTGGAAAAGCAATTGGGATTGTAATCATAATATTTAGCAGCACATAAAATATTGAATTCCAGATTGCTGAAACCAGTGTCGGGCTAGAGAAAACATGGAAATAATTAATCAGTGTAAATTCTGGAGTGGAATTTGGAACCCTACCGCCTTCTATCATAAAGCTTGCGTTAATCATCTGAACCAATGGCAAAAAAACTAAGCCAATATAGGCAGCCACTAATACTATTTTAAATATTGTTTTTACTGTTGGAAGTTTCATATTAGCGTTTTGCCCTTTCAACATGATCCGAATTTGATGGACCTGTTAAAGCTGTTTTGATGCCATAAACAACAGTTAGAATGACTAAAATATAAACCACCGATCGCGCTGATGAAGGACCGTAGTCGTAGGTTTTAATTATCTCTCCTAGATCCATAGCGAGAAACATGGTCGCGTTGTCTGGTCCACCAGAATTTATTCCAAATGCTTCAGTGTAAATCATAAAGCTGTCTAGGAAACGTAATAAAACAAGCATAGTTATGCTTGCTTTCATATATGGTAACTCTACATATCTAAAGACCTGCCACCTATTGGCTCGGTCAATTTTACATGCTTGATAATAAGAAACCGGAACGGTAGTTAAGTTTGAATAGCATAATAGAACAACTAGGCTCGTCCAATGCCAAATATCCATTAGAACTATAACTATCCACGTGTGAATGGCATTAAATTTATAATCAAAGTCAATCCCCAGTTCGATGAAAAACCTGCCAAGATAGCCGTTATCGACATGGATATAATTCAACCAAATTATAGGAATCACATTCCACGGCACAAGCAATGGCACTGCCATCGATAACAAACAAATAGATACCCAAATACCTCTACGTGGAATTGAGAGCGCAATTAGGAGACCAAGTGGTAATTGAATTGATAGAATAATCAGTGAAAAAAGTAGGCTTCTCATTAGACTGGCCCAAAACCGGCTGGACTGCATAATATTTATATAAGATTCAAATCCAATCCAGTATCTCTGGTCCAATAGGAAAATATCAAACAACGAATAATTGACAATAGTCATAACTGGAATGAGTCCCACTCCAATGAGCAGAATTGCAGCAGGCAGTACTAGAAGCCATCCTTTACCGTGATTTTTTATTTTACTATTCAATTCACGAACTTTCAAAACTCTACAATAATATTCACTTCAAAAACCGAGAAGGAAACTTCTCAAAATCATCAATAGCCACAGCAAACATTAGAACAATCCGATTCGTCTAAAGCTATCATATTTATTTCGTATTTCAAGAATATAATTTCGCACTAATTCGTTTAGCTTCGATTTATATTGCTTTCTAATTTTATCAGTTATACAGTTATAAACAATGTAGCGATATCAGTTAGTTACAAATAAGCATGTTGAATTGTTTCAAATCTTCGTTTATTAATAAATTCAAAATTTTAAGAAGGCAATTTTTATATGGTACATAGTTTTCGCCAAGAAGAGATATTAGAAACCGTTCGTAAAGAGGGTAAAGTTACTGTCGATGGGTTGTCCAAGAGCTTCGGAGTAACTGTTCAAACCATAAGAAAAGACTTAAATGAATTGTGTAAAAATGGAGTATTAACTAGGGTGCATGGTGGTGCCATAATGTCATCGGGGGTTAAGAATATCGGATATGAAGAGAGACGTTCGATTGCACCCGCAGAAAAACAAGAAATAGCTGATTTGTGCGCCAGTAAAATTCCCGATGGTGCTTCTCTTTTTTTAAACATCGGCACCAGTACAGAAGCGGTTGCTAGGTCTTTGTTAGGTCACAAGAATTTATTGGTTATTACAAACAACCTTAATGTCGCGAATATATTGGGCAGTGGATCAGATTTTGAGGTTATTGTGGCTGGCGGCGTGTTAAGACGCGCTGACGGTGGACTTGTGGGAGAAGTTACGGCAAGTTTCATGAACCAGTTTAAAGTTGATTTTGCTGTAATTGGTGCAAGCGCTCTAGATGAAGACGGAGATTTGTTAGACTTTGACTTTAGAGAAGTCAAGGTAAGTCAATCAATACTGCAAAATGCCCGCAAATCCTATTTAGTATCAGATAATAGTAAATTTGAAAGAACGGCTCCCGTAAAAATTGTCTCTTTAAAACAAATTGACGTATTTTTTACTGATAAACTGCCCCCGTTGCCAGTCATCGATCTATGCAGACAGAATGAAGTAGAGATATGTATTGCTGAAAAAAAACCTTAAACCCTTGTCAATTTTAAATTCGCTCAAGTAGAGAGGTCTTTATTTGCTCTTTTTGCCCCAAATTTTGAACCACTTATTAATCTTGTGAACGGCGGTGAAAAAGTAGTCCACTGAGGCGGTGATATTGTATTGCTGCGGGCAGAGCAAAACTCTGCCACTTTTGCCCTCTTAATTTAGAGGAGGGCCATAAGGATTTATACAGTGGATTTATATAGAAGAGTGCGTCTTGCGTATCACAACCAAGGCCTGAGTAGCCGTGAGGCTGCTCGTCAGTTTGGTATCAGCCGCGAGAGCGTTGCCAAGATGTTAGAATTTAGTGAGCCTCCTGGCTACCGGCGCACAGCAACGGCAAAGCGTCCAAAGTTGGATGGCTTCACAGATATTATTGATGAATATATTGAAAGTGACAAGCTTGTGCACC
Source organism: OCS116 cluster bacterium (assembly GCA_002402005.2). Lineage (GTDB taxonomy): Bacteria > Pseudomonadota > Alphaproteobacteria > Rhizobiales > OSC116 > OCS116. Next base: position 3,156 of record NVUS02000059.1, read on the forward strand.
GCAAGCAGCGCCATACGGCGAAGCGTATATTTGAACGCCTGCGGGACGAACATGATTTTACAGGCGGTTACATCATCATCAAGGATTATGTGCGAGGACGCCATCAGCGCCACAAAGAAGTTTTCGTGCCGCTCAGCCACGCGCCAGGCCACGGCCAAGCAGACTTTGGTGAGGCACAGGTGATCATAGATGGTGCTCAGCAAAAGGCCCATTTTTTTGTGCTGGACTTACCCTATAGCGATGCCTGTTATGTGCGAGCTTATCCACGGGCCGTGACCGAGGCTTAGCTAGACGGGCACAATCACGCTTTTGCTTTCTTCGGCGCGCACCCTCAATCGATTGTGTACGACAATGATCGCTGTTTAGTGGCTCGCATTATGCCCGATGGCACCCGCAAGCGAACTGAGGCTTTCTCTGGTTTTTTGTCTCATTATCTGATCAAGGATGATTATGGCCGCCCCGGTAAAGGCAACGATAAGGGTGACCTTGCCCCTATAAACCGATCCAAATTTATGTAGAGTCTGTTTTAACTACTGGAGCAGATTATGAAGAAGACACGATTTAACGAAGAACAAATAATTCGAATATTGCAGGAACAAGAAAGCGGTATTGCAACAGCGGATCTTTGTCGTAAGCACGGCATTGGCAAAAGTACATTTTACAAATGGAAGTCAAAATATGGCAGTATGGACGTATCTGATGCTCGCAGGCTTAAAACCTTAGAAGACGAGAACCGACGTCTTAAAAGTTTACTTGCTGATGCACATTTGGACATTTCAATGCTGAAGAGTGTGGCTGCAAAAAAATGGTAACGTCTGTTGTTAAACGCGAAGCGGTTACTTACCTTACGGATGATTTTAAGGTGAGTGAACGGCGGGCGTGCCATATTTTAAACATTCATCGATCTTTGATACGTTATCAATCTAAACGGCCAGAGGATATTGATTTACGTGAGCGTTTGCGTAAGTTATCTGTTAAGCGTCGGAGGTTTGGCTATAGGCGTTTGCATGTCCTGCTGGCTCGAGAAGGTATGCAGGTAAATCACAAGAAGCTATGGCGGATTTACAAAGAGGAAGGCTTGTCTGTTCGCAAACGTGGTGGGCGCAAGCGTGCCATTGGCACTCGCAGGCCCATTTTTTTACCATCCAAGGTCAATGAGCGTTGGTCATTAGATTTTGTCAGTGATAGTTTTATGGACGGCAGACGGTTTAGAATGTTGTGCATTATTGACGATTATAGCCGTGAATGTTTGGCTTTAGTGCCTGACACATCCATCGGCGGTGAGCGTTTGGCACGTGAACTGGACAAGCTGATTGATTATCGTGGCAAGCCCGATACGATTGTCAGCGACAACGGCACGGAGATGACCTCCAACGCCATTTTAAGATGGCAGCAGAACACCAATATTAACTGGCATTATATTGCCCCAGGCAAGCCCATACAGAACGGCTTGGTTGAGAGCT
>NVUS02000006.1 GCA_002402005.2 OCS116 cluster bacterium
ATGCCGGCATCGCCGGAACAGATAAGCGCCACTTGCTTGCCTTGTGCGGCCAATTCGAGCGCAAATCTAACGCGTTTCTCTTCCTCGCCCAAGGCAAATTCGTGATGGGTTTTGCCCGCCCCCATTGCGCCCAATAAATCTATATACAAGCCATAACCGACCCAATCTTGCGCGGCGTTTAACATGGTTGTGGCTTCGGGCACACGCCAGCTATCTTGCCCCGGGCCCATGCCGACTATATATAATTGACCTTGCAGGTTGCCGCCAAATTCGGTGATAGCCTGTGTGGATTGGGTGATAGCACATGTGCCGTTGAGGCTTTTGACTTTGGGGCAAATGAGTTTACTGTCATCTCCGGCTGCGGCCAGTGCTGCGCCTTCGGATACGCCATGGCAGCCGACTTGCTCATATACATATGCAGATGGGTTGAGTAAGCGATCGGCTTGGGCTTCTAACGTAGTGGCGTTAAAGAATCTTGCTTCTACGCCAAAATATTTTGCCACATCATGTATGCCAGTTTCGTCTGATTTAACATCTATAGAGGCGATATAGGCGATGGCTTTTGGGTTGATTTTGCGGGCGTTAAGCTCGGCCTCAATCAGGCTGATCAGCTCACCGGCATCTACGCCGCGTGCACAACCGACACCGACCACAATATTTTGCGGGCAATAGATCAGCTGTGTTTCTGAACCCAAATTGGTTTGATTGCTGATGCTGACTTTAAGCTGTGTATCTGCATCAAACGGCAATTTACTGGCAGTGAGCCATGCATTATTTTGCGGGAAATTGATTTTTTGCTGTTGTAACAATTGCCCCATAAAGGCCTTGTAATTTTGCGGGTTTGTCAGCACATAACCATTGGGTGGATTGTCCAAAGCAATGTTGAAATTGGCATCGCCAGCTGTGGTGATGATGGCGTTCGCATCCAATATTTCGGCGCATTTTTTAGCAATTTCGACCGCGCTGCCAAGTGCAGAGGCTTGGCTATGGCCGCCAATCAGTGGTATGATATTCTGCCCCAAATCATCAATGGCAATCACTGGCGGTTCGTTATGTTTGTTATCAAGTTTAGTGGCGATAGAGCGAATGAGAATTGCGGCACTGCATATGCCAATGATCACGTATTTTTGGGTGAAGAGATCAGCAATTTTGACGGTCACAGATCCATCGGTTTTGGTAAAAATTTCGCCGCCGAAATGATTTTGTAATTTACCTGCGATTTCAACCCCATTGGGGCTGAGTGCGATATAAGCAATTTTGGACATTTGATTTATCTTCTATTTATAATAATCATTGAAAAATATGGTCTGGTATCTTCGTTAGTGGCTGCCATAGGGATGATTTTTTGTTGTGATTGGCTGACATATTCGACCAGATTTGATTTTTCGAGTAGGTTGAGTTTGGCAAGTATTTGGCGAATTTTGGCAAAATGCCGGCCAATTTTATAGATAGCAATATTGTTACAGGTGCGCATTTTATCAATTAGAATCGCTTCATCCAAGGTGGCGGGAATGATTTGCAAATCTTCATTTTGAGTGAGAATGGGGATTTTAAGAGCGGCGCTGGCTGCAACAAAAGCTGGCAGTGCCGGGATGATTTCTATTTTATATTCATCGGTTAAGCGCTCGAAAATATAGACAAAGCTGCCATATAAAAACGCATCGCCTTCGCACAGGCAAACCACTTTTTTACCAGCATCGAGATATTGCCGCAACCGGGTGGCGGCTTCGTCATAGGCCAAATTGGCTGCTCTGCGGTCGGTGCTCATCGGCACATAAAAGCCGAAGGTTTCGCAATTTTCCATAATGTGGGTTGAGGCGATTTGAAACGCCACGCTTTTGCCGGCTTTATTCATTGGGTAGGCGACGATGTCGGCTTCGCCAATTAACCTTGCGGCTTTTAGCGTGAGCAATTCAGGGTCGCCAGGGCCGACACCTATGCCATATAATTTTCCTGCCATTATGCAATACTTTCTAGGGGACTGGTTTTAACGAGTGCCAATTGCGTGACGGTGATATTGGATTTAAAACTATGTAATTCGCCAATATTCACCAAATTAGCGGTTGCGATTTGCAGCATGGACAATTGCCTTTGCTGCGCGAAATCACTTTTAAATTTTTGGCATATTTGCGACAGACATGCAAGCCCTTCGAGGCTGATTACATTAATCACCAACCGCCCGCCGAGCGGCAAGGCCTCATAAGCGCTGTTGAACAATTCATAGGTTAGCCCGCCGCCGATAAACACTGCATCGGGTTTGGGTAGTTTTTGCGCAAAATGTGTGATGTCGCCATGATGAATTTTAATGTTGGGCACACCTAAATTATCGGCATTGATTTGAATGTTGGCGGTGCGTTTTTCACTTTGTTCGACCGCGTGGCAGGTTGAACCGGGGGCTAGACGCATATATTCGATGCCGACAGAGCCAGCGCCGGCGCCCAAATCCCACATCACACTATTGTGGGTGGGTAATAATTTATTGAGCGTGGCGGCACGAATGTTGGCTTTGGTCAGCTGGCCATCATGCACATAATGCATATCATCTAAACCGGCAATATTGGGTATAATCGGGGCATATTCATCGGCAATGGTTTCGATGGCGATGACGTTAAAATCGGCCGCTGCGCCGACTTGCCAGCCATTGGCGGTGCTGGTTAAAATACGTTCATCCTTGCCGCCCATATGTTCTAAAATTGTTAGCTGGCTTTGGCCAAAACCGCGATCGACCAACAGGTCGGCAATCTCATCAATGGTCGCGCCGGTCGAGGTGAGAGCGATGATTTTAACATTATGTTGGATGGTTTTGTTGAGCAGGTTTAGGCTGCGGCCATGCACGCTGACACATTGCACTTTGCGCAAGCCCCAACCGAGGCGGGCTGCGGCCAAAGAAAATGCTGACGGGCTGGGAATGATGTTGATTTCTTCTACAGGCAAACGCTTATTCATGGTTGCGCCGATGCCGAAATGCATCGGGTCGCCGGTTGCCAAGATGACTATATTTTTGCCATCAAGCCCAGCATCTCGCCAAGATAGGATTTTTTGAATGCCTTTATGTAAGGGGCTGCCCCAGACGTGAATTTCGGCGCTAAGCTCTGGCATTTCTTGCAAATGCCGTTGGGCGGCGAGTAGGATATCGGCATCGTGACATAGCTGTTGATTGGCCGGCGACAGGCCGGTAAAGCCATCATCACCTATACCGATTATACTGAGCCAATTGCGCAATTTTTGTGCCATTAGCCTAAGCCTCCGGCCACAGCATTGAGCACGGCGCTGGCCATAGCGCTGCCGCCGCGCCGGCCTTTGAGTGCGATATATTCGAGGTCGAGATTGGCATTGATGAGCGCTTGTTTGCTTTCGACCGCGCCAACAAAACCGACCGGAAAGCCAATGATAGCTGCGGGTCTGGCTGTGGTTTCGCTGAGCATCTCGAGCAGGCGGAACAGGCTGGTCGGGGCATTGCCGATGACAATCACTGCGCCCTCCATATGTTGTTGCCAAAGTTTAACTGCGGCTGCAGAGCGGGTGGTTTGTTGAGCGGCGGCGATTGAAGGGGTTTCATCATCATTTAAGGTGCAAATCAGTTGGTTATTGGCGGGCAAAAGCCGTTTGATGATGCCGGATTTGACCATTTCGCAATCGCACAATATCGGTGCGCCATTTTGCAACGCGGTTTGGGCTGCAGTGATGAAGTTTTTGGAAAAAGCCACATCATTGGCAATGTCGACCATGCCGCAGGAATGAATCAACCGGGTGATGACCATATGCATATTTTCTGGGAAACGTTCAAAATCCACTTCCTCACGCAGAGTCGCAAAACTTTTGGCGTAGATGGCTTTTGGGTCTTTTATATAATCATGCTGTGTCATGCGATGTCACTATCTAAGGTGTTTGGGCCATGGGGGTGGTCGGCATGCGGGTAGGGGTGGTGGTCATGTGTATGGTTGTGGTCGTGTGAATGCGAGTGATTATGGCTATCCGCGTCATTAATGCCTTCGACATGATGGTGATGGCTTTCTTGTGGCAGGCCGATCTGGTCTTCGAAACCTAGCACTTGTTCACGATATTTGCACAGGCCGCAATTCATCGCATTGTCGCCGTCTAAAATTTCTAACAGGCGGTGTAGGAAGGTTTCTATCACCAGTGGGTGGTCGTTTAGATAAGGGGCTTTGACGAATTCTATATCCGGATATTGTGCGGCGACTTTATCGTGATAGGCGTAAATGCGATCGACCAAAATGCCGGTAAATAGGAAGTAGGGGAAGGTGATGATGCGTTTATAGCCGAGCTTAACAGCATGTTCTAGTGCTGGTTGCACGAGGGGAAATGTAACGCCGCTATAGCCAACCTCGCCCCAGCCGAGACCGAGGCCTTCCCACAATAGACGCATGACTTTTTGCACGTTTGAATTGGCATCAGGGTCGGAGGCGCCGCGGCCGATGACCATTAACAATGTATCATCATTGCTGATGTGATCGCCGGCTTTAAGGATGGCCTGGTTGACACGGTCAGACGCGGCGCGGATCATTTTTGTATCGATTGATAAGTCGCGGCCATAATCGATTTGCAGGTTATTTTGTGCGGCATAAGTGTTGAGCACGGAGGGGATGTCGTTTTTGGCATGGCCGGCGGCAAACAACATGCCGGGTATGGCTAAGACGCGGGTGACGCCTTGGTCTTGCAGGTTTTTAAGGCCGGTTTTGATGATCGGGGTGGCAAATTCCAAATAGCCATAATCGACTGGAATGTCGGGTAGGTTTTGAGCGATGGCCTGGGATAGTTTTGAAAACTCGGCGACTGCGCCCAAATCGCGACTGCCATGGCCGCAAATCATAATGCCGGTTTTTTGCGGTTCGGCCAATATGCGTTTTTGCAAGCTATCTAAAAAAGCTTGGGGGATTTGGTGGTCAAGTTCGAGATTTTGCATATGGGGTGCGCTTTATATGGTTTTGGCGCACACAACATGGCTGAAAAGCCTGTAGAGTATAAAACAGCATTTACATAAGCCCCCGATTTGGGTCGGCCGCAGTAAAATCAATTTCAGTCATATCGTGATGACGCCGTGAATTTAGCCTAACATGCCGTTTTTATTCCACCATGTCAATAAAACAAAACGAGAACATTTAAGTTGACATGATGAATTGTTTTGATAGATTAGAGCCAATAAGAAGAGGGTGAATATGAAACCAGTTATAAATATTGATGAATTGGAATATGTGAGTGACGGCGACAAAGTGGCTGGACGGCATGCGCCGGTGGCCGAAAAGATCGGTGCTCGTAAATTGGGTTATAATGTGAGCATTTGCCCGCCTGGTAAATCGACATGCCCGTTTCACAATCACCGCATTAACGAAGAAATGTTTATGATTTTGGAAGGCACGGGCTTGTTGCGCTTTGGTGATAAAGAATATCCGTTGCGGCCATTTGACATCATTGCTTGCCCGCCGGGTGACCAGAGTGTGGCGCATGAAATTATCAATACTGGTGATGTTGAGCTTAAATATTTAGCCTTGGCGACCAATATTGCTGATGAGGTTTGTGAATATCCAGACTCGGGCAAAGTTGGTGTTTATGTTGGTGAAGCCAATAATCGTTTTCGGCATTTATACCATATTGATAAAGATGCTGAATATTATGATGGCGAAACCAATGAGCGATTGTTTAAATAGCTCTCGATTTGTTCGATGTTGAAAAACTGGGTTTTATACGGTGATTTTGGCCGTGTTAGCATGAAGATTGCAACGCCGAGATTTTGTGCGGCGATGAGTTTTGTCGCCAATGTTTCGCCACCGCTATTTTTACATATCAGATGGGTGATGTGATGTTGTTGCATCAGTGCGGTTTCGGCGTGCAATTGATAAGGCGGGCGCGATAGTAGGATGTTGAAATTGTCTGGTAATTTTTGACCATCAAGTTTTGGTGGCTCTATCATCCGCGCCACTATCGGGTGTTTGAGGGATAAAAACGGCACGATATTTTGGCTGCCTATGGTC
>NVUS02000060.1 GCA_002402005.2 OCS116 cluster bacterium
TCGAGCTCTAAGCCTTCAATGCCATGGGCCAGAATGTTAAACAGGCTTTCGCGCACCCGATCAGATGTCGGGCGCACAGCATTGTCTTTAGGTGTGAATAGATTTTTGCCCTTAAGCGAGCCGCCAACTATACGCATATTTTCCTATCTTTATAACTATCTATCGCGATCGCCACGGCGTGGTGCGCCGCTGCGGTTGCCAGCTGGTTTGCCGCCACGGGCGCGTTCACGATGGCCAGTGCCAGACTTGCCGGGTTTGCCTTTGTTAAAACCGGCAGATTTGCCACCAAATGAGCGTCCGTCTTTTTCATCACGGCGGGCATCGTTACGACCGCGATATTCAGTGCGCTCTGGGTTGCGGCCATCATTACGTTTGCCGCGTGTATCACGCTCGTCACGACCACGATCATCACGGCCTTTATTGTCTCTATCTTCGCGCTTACGTTCGCGGTTATAAGTCGGGCGTTCATTGTTACGGCCGGGGCGCTTGGCATCACCAAATGAACGGCTATCGCGAGAATCGCGTTTTTCATTGCGATCACTGCTGAATGAGCGTTCGCCACGGCGGTCATCTCTATCGCCACTAAATGAACGGCCACCGCGTGAATCGCGTCTTTCGCCACCATCTCGATTGTCGCGGCGGTTGCCACCTCTATCGTCTCTTTTTCCGCCTCTGTCATCTCTGCCGCCATCTCTGGAACCGCGGGTGGCGCGGCTGTCATCACGATAACCAACTTGGTCTTGCGGGCGCAATTCAGCGTCATAACCTTCATCAATTTCGTCATAAACATCACCAAGCTGATCTTTTAGCATTTTGGTGGTGATCGGCTCAACTGTGCCGCGCTCCATATTGTCCAATTTAAATGGGCCATATGACAGGCGAATTAGGCGGTTGACTTGCAAACCAAGTGCGCCCAAAACTTCTTTAATCTCGCGGTTTTTGCCTTCTTTTAGGCTTAAAGAAATCCAGCAATTGTCACCAGTTTGGCGTTCAAACGTCGCGTCGATAGAACCATATCTTACACCTTCAACGGTGATGCCATTTTTGAGCGTATCGAGTTTAGCTTGGCTAATTTTGCCATATGCACGGGCGCGGTATTTGCGCACCCAGCCGGTTGTTGGCATTTCCAAATGGCGAGCCAACGAGCCGTTATTGGTGATCAGCAACAAGCCTTCGGTATTGATGTCCAAACGACCCACAGATACCACGCGCGGCAAGCCTTCTGAGCGCAAGCGCGAAAATACGGTTGGGCGGCCTTCGGGGTCACCATGTGAGGTGACCAAGCCTGATGGTTTGTAATATTTCCACAGGCGGGTGGCTTCTGGCGCTTTGATGAGTTTGCCATCGACTTTGATAATGTCTTTTTCAGATACTTTGACCGCTGGTGTGGTGAGCAAACGACCGTTGACGGAAACACGCTTGTCTTCAATCCATCTTTCGGCATCGCGGCGCGAACATAGGCCGGCGCGGGCCATCACTTTGGCAATGCGGTCGAATTTAACCGTCATTTTTTTAGGGGTTGAGCCATGCATATCAAGGCTTTTGTTTTTATCGTCGAATTTTTTATCGCCGAACTTTTTATCACCGAATTTCTTATCGCCAAACTTTTTGTCGCCGAACTTCTTGTCGCCGAATTTTTTGTCGCCGAACTTTTTGTCGCCAAATTTCTTGTCGTCGAATTTTCTATCTTTAAGGGGGGGATTTTTGTCGTATGACATGTCGCTATACCATCTGTTGAGCATGTGGCTTATAGATATCTCATCTTATAAACGCACTGGGTTAAAATTTTTTCTTGTTGTAACAGAGCTTGACCCAAAGGGAAAGTGATTTTATAAAATTATGATGAATCACAAAAGCCACATGCAAATTGCCCTAGATGAAGCCCATGCCGCCGAGCAGCGCGGCGAAGTGCCGATTGGCGCGGTGATTGTCGACAAAGCCGGCAAGATTATCGCCCGTGCCGGCAACGAAACCCGTGCCAAAAACGACCCAACCGCCCATGCCGAGATTTTGGCCATCAGGCGCGCTTGCCATGCTTTGGGCGTCGAGCGGCTGAATGGGCATGACTTATATGTAACGCTTGAGCCCTGCAATATGTGCGCCACGGCGATTAGCTTTGCGCGCATCAACCGGCTTTATTATGCCGCCGAAGATGTAAAGGGCGGTGCGGTTGACAATGGCACGCGGTTTTACAATTCGGCCATTTGCCACCATGCACCGGAGGTGATTGGCGGGCTAGAAGAAGTGCAAGCTAGCCAAATGTTGAGTGCATTTTTTGCCGCTAAGCGTTGATAAAAAATTGTTTTGTTGCTTCATCATTGGCAATGAAACTTTCGATCGACAATTCACTCAAAGCGATGTTTTGCGACATCATGAATCTTGTTTGCATGCTGATCAGGCTTAGGGTGATGCCGGCTTTTTGATAGACGATCGGGATGATGGCTTGTTCGGTCACATTGCGTTTGGCTTGCGCCCATGATTTTTGGTCTGTTATATTTAAACTGGCGGTCATGGCCGCTATCTGACTTTGATCGCAAACCCCATCATCAAGCGCCCGCAAGCTCATATGTGCAGCAATTTCTGCCCAATTTTTTATATGTGGCCGCAGACGACTGTTACACAATATAAGTTCTAGAATATTTTTGGGGGTGTTTTGCATGACGGCGATTTCATCATCAGTTAAATCCATCAACCAGACCAATAATTTTTGCGCCGCAAGGTTGGATTTTATGATGTTCCACTTGGCATCCAACAAAATGGTCGGGTATGGCATTTGGCTTTCGAGCATAAAATCCACCGCTTGCCAGATATATTTATGCGCTTGCAGATCGCTGGTTTCTTTATAATGTGGCGCAAGGCCAGCGGCCAATAGCAAACGGTTGATGGATGGAAAATCTAGCTTTAACGCCGAGGCTAATTTATGCACCATTTTGGCGCTGGCATTGGCGCGGCCAGATTCTAAGAAGCTAATGTGACGCTGTGAAATGCCGGCTTCTGCCGCCAAACTCAATTGGCTAAACCGCCCCAATTTGCGATGGTATTTTAACAATGTGCCAAAAGTTGCCATTTATGACCTGTGAGGTAATTGATTTGATTACATTATAGCCATATATTGAATGAAAATCAATTGAGGATGTTTATATGCTGAGAAAAATACTGGGGCTTAACGCCGTATTTTCTACAATAAATGGCATTGCCATGTTATTTGCACCGACATTTCTGGCGGCAATTTTCTTTGATCTGGACTTTGCATTATTTGGCATGTCTGGCGCTGAAATATTGCAAATTTTGGCCATGGGTTTGTTTTTGTTTGCTGCCTATGTTGGCTTTGTGGCGTTCAAATTGCCTCAGCTTATGGGGCAGGTAAAAATCATCATTCTCGCCGATTGGTCATGGGTGATATCGACTATTTTATTATTGGTGTTCGCCAGCTCGACCTTCAGCACGTTTGGTTTAGTGTTTTTTGCCATTGTGGCATTCATTGTGGCTGGTTTTGCGCTGGCGCAAAGAAAATTTTCCAACTCTGTGACAGACTGATTCATATCAAAGCGCATCAATTTGGCGCTGAATTGGCTATCAAAGGAGAGTTGAAAATGACCATAAAACTAGTGAATGATAGATTTGCCGGCAAAACTGCCATCGTAACGGGTGCCGGCTCTGGCATTGGCCGCGCCACGGCCATCCGCCTGGCAAAAGAAGGCGCGCGGGTTATCGCCACCGACATTGTGCAGCAACGGCTTGACGAAGTTAAGGCCGAATTGGCTGATTGTGATGTTGAGTGTATAACTGGTGATGTATCGCAAGCTGAAACCATTGATGCAATTATGGCCAAAGCCAATGGCAAAGTGGACATATTGGCCAATGTGGCGGGCATTATGGATGGGTTTTTGCCCGCGGCTGAAATTGATGATGCCATATGGGATCGGGTTTTTTTGGTGAATGTGACTGCGGTGATGCGCCTAACCCGTGCGGTATTGCCGCTGATGGTTGATGCCAATTATGGTGCGATTGTCAATGTAAGCTCTGAAGCCAGCCTAAGAGGCTCGGCAGCCGGAGCCGCCTATACCGCCTCTAAACATGCGGTGAATGGTTTTACTAAAAACACCGCTTTCATGTATGTGAATAATGGCATTCGGGTCAACGCGGTGGCGCCAGGCGCGGTGAAAACCAATATTGAAGCCCCGATGAATTCTGAATTTGCGGCTGGCCGCGTTGGGCCGGTCTTGCAAAATGTTGTACCCTCAGTGGCCGAGGCCGAACAATTGGCCGCCGCCATTTGTTGGTTGGCAAGCGATGATTCAAGCAATGTCACTGGAGTTATTTTGCCATCAGATGGCGGTTGGTCTGCCATCTAGACCATATGGCTTGCCTAAACTTGCCCAAGCGGTATAAGTTTGGGCAAGTGAACTTACATATGGGCAATTGATGGTTATACCGGCGCGCTATAAAGAATTGAATATTTTGCTGCCCGAACGGCTTGCGGTCGAGAAAGTCTGGACCAGTGTTTCGGACAAGGTGAATGACGCGCTGATATTGCCTGATGGTCGGGCTGACTTGATTTTGAAATTTATGTTGGATGATGCTGACCGGCCGTATGACATTGTGCCGATTATCGCTGGGCCATCGGCGGATTATTGGTTTTCGCCGACCATAAAGCGCCGCGGTTTTGTTGGCCTACGGTTCAAGCCAGGGTTTGGTGGGCATTTTTTACGTGTGCCGTTGGCTAGCATTGCCGGGCGTGCTTATAGCGGGGCAGAAGCGTTGGATTTAGCGCCGCAACTCGCAAATCTATGCCAACCTGCTGGCAGCATCAACGCCTTGATTGTGCGGATGGAAAGGTTTTTTGATGATTATGCCGAAGCGCAAATATCA
>NVUS02000061.1 GCA_002402005.2 OCS116 cluster bacterium
GAATTGCGGCAATTTCTGTCGATAATCTTGGCAGAATCAGCCAGAAATGTGCTTTACACTTGAAATTAACTTATTTGTTTGATATTTGTGTGGCACTTCTTGCCATAAGGGCAGATGAAAGATTAGGTTTATCATGACTGTTTTTGCTATAAAAACGACTACGACGACAACCAAACGCACCACTAAGATGGTTGCGTAACCTTTCCTCTTGTCCTTCCTGCAATGTCTCCCCGCAGGGGAGAAGAGAGCCCTTCAAAGGCTTATCAGCGGGAGAATAGCGGAGTGGACCTCCAAATAGGAATAGAAAAATGGGATATAAAGTTGCAGTTGTTGGCGCTACAGGTAATGTTGGCCGCGAAATGTTGGCCATTTTGGCCGAGCGTCAGTTTCCAGTCGATGAGATTTTTGCTTTGGCCTCAAGCCGTAGCCAGGGGCGCGAAATTAGCTTTGGCGACAAAACCATTAAATGCCAAAATCTAGAACATTTCGACCCAAGTAAAGCCGATGTGGCTTTGTTCAGCGCCGGTGGTTCTATATCCGAAAAATACGGCCCGATATTTGCCGCAACCGGTTGTACCGTGATCGATAACAGCTCTTTCTTCCGCTATCATAGCGACATTCCGTTGATCATTCCCGAAGTGAATGCCGATGCAATTGTTGATGTTAAAAACCGCAACATTGTTGCCAACCCCAATTGTTCGACCATGCAAATGCTGGTGGCATTAAAACCCTTGCATGATGCATTTACCATCAAACGTTTGGTGGTTTCGACCTATCAATCAGTTTCTGGCGGCGGCACAGCGGCGATGGACGAATTGTTCAACCAAACCCGCGGTATTTTTGTCAATGACGCGATGGAACAAGAAATTTTCACCAAGCAAATCGCGTTTAACGTCATTCCGCATATCGATGTATTTATGGAAGACGGTTATACAAAAGAAGAGTGGAAATTGATGGCTGAAACCAAAAAAATCCTCGACCCTAAAATTAAAGTGACTGCGACAGCGGTGCGTGTGCCAGTGTTTATCGGCCATAGTGAAGCGATTAATATCGAGTTCGAAAAACCAGTGACGGTTGAAGCTGCAACTGAGCTTATGCGCGCTGCTCCCGGCCTATTGGTGGTTGATAAACGTGATGATGGTGGTTATGTAACCCCAGTTGAATGTGTTGGCGAAGATGCAACTTATGTCAGCCGCATCCGCGAAGATGCGACTGTCGAAAACGGCCTGAATATCTGGGTGGTTTCCGACAATCTACGTAAGGGCGCTGCGCTCAACACAGTGCAAATCGCTGAGCTACTTATCAACCGCGGCCTACTTTAGATACCAAACATTTTCAACGGCAGTCATTGCATTTTCTGCCGTTGATTTTTCCAACAAGTGAATGTCATAATTTTTGGCATAATGGCTTTTGATTTCTTCGCCCGATACCGAAAACGGCGGGCCTTGGCGTAAGCTCTGGTCATATTCATAACAGATCAGCAATTGCGGCGCATTGTTGCTGATTTCAATCATATGCTGGGTATAATGCCGGCGTGTGGTTTCCGGCAAAGCCACCAAAGCTGCGCGGTCATAAATCGCATCAATTGTGCCCACCATTTTATTCGTTAAGTCAAAAATATCTCCAACAAAAATATCGATATTTGTGGCGCTATAGTGCTGCAGTTTGCCAATAGTGGTTATGTGCGGCTCAAGTTTAAGCTGGTCAAACAATTGCTCAATGGCCATCGGGCTTAATTCTGCACCGACCACCTGATATTCATTCGAAAGCAACCAAGCTATGTCCAGCGTTTTGCCACATAAAGGCAAAAATATACGGCTGGCTTTTGCCAAATTAAGCTTGGCAAAATTTGCGGTTAGCAGGCTGTTGGGCGCGCTCTCGTGAAATCCAATTTTATTGTCCTGCCATTTTTTGTGCCAAAAATCTGCTTGCATCACCATTCCTCTAAACTTGTTCATTTCCACTTGTTGACCTATTATACAAGTTCAAGTTAACTTGAGGTCAAGCGAAAAATGAACAACATTCAAATATTAGACATTGGCCAAGTGGCAAAACAGTCAGGCTTGCCCGCATCGACATTGCGCTATTACGAAGAAAAAGGCTTGGTTCAATCCATCGGCCGGCGTGGCTTGCGCCGGTTGTTCGCGGCCAATATTGTGCAGCAATTGGCGCTGATTTCCCTCGGCCGTCAGGCCGGTTTTTCACTTGATGACATTGCGCAAATGTTTGCTATAGATGGCAAACCACAAATTGACCGCGCGCAATTATTGCTCAAAGCCGATGAGCTAGACAAAAATATTAAACAGCTTATCGCCATGCGCGATGGGCTTGTTCACGCGGCGCAATGCAAAGCCCCCAGCCATTTAGAATGCCCAAGCTTTCAACGCTTGCTAAACCTGGCAAGTAAAAACCGCGCACGGCAAAGGGGTAAATTTTCTGACCTCTGACCCAATATTCGTAGGGGTGCGACAATATTAGCAATTGCTAATATTTTAACATACTTATATTCTATATCCATAACCTCTAGGAAAGGAATATAAAATGAAAAATCTCGGTAGCCCTGATAAAATGATTCGGTTTGTGATTGCCATTGTGGCAGCCATTGCGGCTTATATGTATATGGCAACATTGGGTATCTGGTTCTGGGTGTTGATTGCCGTCGCGGTGATTATGGCTGGCACAGCATTGTTAAATTTCTGCCCATTATACGCTATTTTTGGCATTAAAACTTGCAAAACTGAATAGAAACCCGCTATCATATTTGCAACATTTTATGAGGCAAGATATGAAAAATTTAGGCATTGCAGACAAGTTAACTCGTGTATCGCTGACGCTTATTTTAATCTATCTTGCCCATATTTATAGCGCTGAACTTGGCTATTATTATTGGGCGTTTGTATTTGTAAATTTTTATTTGCTGGCAACGTCATTTTTAAGTTTTTGCTATGTTTATTATATGTTCAGTTACAGCTCCAACAAAGCCAAACCGCGCATAGACAAACGCATCGCCAAAAAACTATAAAAATTCCTGCAGCTCAACTACAGGCAGCTGAGCACAATCATGTTCACGCGTATATTCAGCACATTTTTGCAAAAAGCTGGTGGCCTTTGCCAATGCGGTTTCGGCGTCCAATCCGTTTAATTGATAGCCGATAAATAATGCTGTCAACAAATCCCCCGCGCCATTTAAATGCACGTCTATTGGTGTGAAACTTTGGCTTATACTCACACCATTTTCGTTATAGACATTCTCACCAATTCGCTTGTTCAACACTCTTTTACTGCGCAATTCACCCAAATATTCAGCTTCAAAAACATTAGGTGTTACCAAATCGGCCATTGGCGCTAAATAATCTTTTATATATTGCGCCACATCTTCATCAACATACAGGCCTTTTGGTAAATCGCCCATAACCGGGTCGCAACAATATTTAATGTCGGGATTCCTGCTTTTTAACTGTGTCACCAACCATTTTACGCTATGGGCTTGCCCGGCATTGGCAAAATAACCGCTCAATACATAATCAATCTTTTCCTCAAGCCTTAGCGAGATAAGCTCTGCCCCCATATCGGCCAATTTGTCAGCATTCATCACCTCGCCAATCGGTTTGCCAAGCTTGGGGTGGGTCAGCCAATTCACCGTGGGTAGGCATATCACCTCATGACCCAATTTTTGCAGCGCAAAGTTATAAGCACTCATACCCACACGGCCATAGGCGACTTGCGATGATATTGCTAAAATTACTGCCATGATTGACCCACTTTCGCATTGACCTGCTATGCTAATAAATTATAATGCCCACTAGATCAAAAAAAACAGCAAAAGGCTAGCTTGCATGTCTCTATCCCCAATTAATGATGCAAATGAAAATCTACTCGGCGCCGTGCGCCACGATTGGACACGGGAAGAGGTTTTAGAACTGTTTAACATGCCATTTATGGATCTGTTATTCGAAGCGCAAGTGATTCACCGCACGCATTTCGACCCGAATAAAGTGCAACTAAGCCAGCTTTGCAGCATTAAAACCGGTGGTTGCGCCGAAGATTGTAAATATTGTCCACAATCTGCCCGTTATGATACTGGCCTAAAAGCCAGCAAGATGATGGAGGTTAACCGCGTGGTCGAACTGGCCAAACATGCCAAAGAAGCCGGCGCGACCCGCTATTGCATGGGCGCTGCATGGCGCGACCTGAATGACCGCGATGTCGACCAGATTTGCGCAATGATTGAAGGCGTGAAAGATTTGGGTAAGGAAAGCTGTGTCACTTTGGGCATGTTGACCACCGCGCAAATTGGCCGTTTTAAACAATCTGGCTTGGATTATTACAACCATAATATCGATACATCCGAAGAATATTACAAAGAAATTATCACCACGCGCACCTATCAAGATCGTTTAGATACCATTCAAAATGTACGCGATGCTGGCATTAATGTCTGCTCTGGCGGCATTATCGGCATGGGCGAAAAAGAAACTGACCGTGCCGGCATGTTGCAAACATTAGCCAATATGCCCGCCCATCCAGACAGTGTGCCAATCAATAAATTGGTGCAGGTTAAAGGCACGCCTTTATATGATGATAGCATTGATGAGATTAGTGATTTCGACTTTATCCGCACCATTGCGGTGGCGCGCATTATGATGCCAAAAGCCTATGTGCGTTTGTCTGCAGGGCGCGAAAGCATGGATAAGAAAATGCAAGCCTATTGCTTTATGGCTGGTGCCAACAGCATGTTTTATGGCGAGAAATTGCTCACCACACCCAATCCTGTTAAAAATAATGACATGGCTTTATTGGCCGAATTGGGCATGTCGCCCGAGGGCCATACCATGAGCCATCAAGACGCCGCGACTGAAGCCAAATTAACCGATAGCATTGTGCCACTTAAAGTTGGCGGCAATCGCGAATTTGACCCATCGCTTGCTTATAATAGCCGTTTGGATGACAATATAACGCAGTAACTATTTACACTCTGGGGGGAGTTAAATGCAAAACCGATCTTTGCGCTCGGCATTATATATGCCAGCTTCTAACCAACGGGCTTTGACCAAGGCCGAAGGGTTGCCAGCTGATGCTCTGATTTTGGATTTAGAAGACGCCACTGCGGTTGGGCAAAAAAACAATGCCCGGGCTTTGCTGGCCACAAAATTAATCAAAAAACCTTATGGTAAAAAACTGGTCATTGTGCGTATTAATGCGGCTTGCTCGGATTGGTATGGTGATGATTTACGCATGGCGGTGGCGGTGAAAGCCGATGTGATTTTAGTGCCAAAGCTAGACAATGCGCTAGATGTAACTGACATTCTGCACGATATGGAAGCGCTAAATGCGCCCAAAGACATGCAATTGTGGGTGATGATTGAAACCCCGATGGCGCTGATGAATCTCTACGAAATTGCCGCTTTGGGGCGGGTGTCTCGTTTGGGCGGTTTGGTGCTCGGCACCAATGATTTGGCTAAAGAAATGAATATACCCTTACCAACCGCACAGCAGCCGAATCGAATTGGTTTTCATACCTATTTTTCCAACTGTATATTGGCGGCGCGTGCCTATGGTTTGGTGGTATTGGACGGCGTGTTTAATAATTTTAACGATGATGCCGGGCTTAAATTTGAGGCGGTGCAGGGCAAGCAGTTGGGCTTTGATGGCAAGACATTAATTCATCCTAAGCAGATTGACATTGCCAATAAGGTTTATGCTGCCAGCTCTGATGAGCTTATTTTGGCGCAGAAAATTGTTGATGCCTTTGACCTGCCCAAAAATGCCCAATTGGGCGCGATTACCATTGAGGGTAAAATGGTTGAACGATTGCATGCCGACATGGCCAAGGCCATGTTGGACAAAGCTAAATTTTATGAATAATGAGATTTTAGTTCGGTTGTTTGAAGCTGCCGACGCCGATGCTGCTGCGCAGATTTTTTATGATGCCGTGCGTATTGGTGCGGCTGAGTTTTACGATGAAGCACAACGTGCCGCGTGGGCGGTGGATGTGCCAGATTCGGATGTTTGGCGTGATCGATTACTAGCGCAACCAACATTCGTAGCCATCTCAAACGCGCAACTTGTCGGCTATATGACCATTGCTGCGGATGGATATATTGATTTGGCCTTCGTGCGGCCAGACAGAATCGGCACTGGTGTTGCCAAGGCTTTATATGATGCGGTAGAGGCCAAGGCGATTGAGTTAGGTGCATCACGTCTATATTCAGAGGCTAGTTATTTGGCCAAACAGTTTTTCGAACGCCAAGGTTGGGTGGTGGTGAAGCCGCAGATTATTGAGCGGCACGGCGTTAAACTTACCAATTTTGTGATGGAAAAGTTGTTGGGTTGAGGTTGAAGCGTGACTCGGGATAGGCTGTAGAAAGACAGTTAGCTGGTAGCTGATACTCTGGAAGTTTGCATTTTTGCTTAGCACTGCTTGCGTTCGCTCCGCTCTCTAGCTAAGCCACTCAGCCGCTGATCGGAAGCCAATTCACCACCCAACTTAACTACATTACGCTTAGTGAGCTAGAGTTTGGCGAAACTCTGAGTTTAGGTACCCTGCTGCAAACTCAGCATTTGCTAACTGGTGCCATACTGCCTATCATTGGAAAAGGGTTCGAAGCCGCTAGGCTGAGACAAGCGCGACTGCGCGTCACCGTTAGGCGTGGCAAGAGAGCGGAGCGAACGCACGCTAGTGACAGGTAAAAAATGCACAGCCAATGAGGCAGCAAAGCAATTTATATTAAGTCGCTGCAATCACCTTATTTAAATTCTGGATGCGTTTTTTGTTGCTCGGGTAATCGGCCTGATTTAAGAATTCTTGTTCGGCTTGAAAAATATCCAATTGTTCGAGCAGTTTAACGCTTTCGGCCAGTATGAAACCGGCTTTTTTGAGTAATTTTATGC
>NVUS02000062.1 GCA_002402005.2 OCS116 cluster bacterium
ATTGGCGATCTGGCCAAAAACATTGCCAAACGGGTGATTGCCATTGATGGCCAAACGCCCAAAAGCTTGGTCAGTGGTTTTCATGCAATGAGCGAATTGGCGCAGAAATTACTCAAAGATGTCTTGGATGCTTTCGCCTCTGAAGATGTCGACAAAGCGATACATGTGTGGCGTAAAGATGAGGATTTGGACGCGCTATATAACAGTATTTTCCGCGAATTATTGACCTATATGATGGAAGACACTCGTAACATTAGCTTCTGCACACATTTGTTATTTGGTGCAAAAAATATCGAACGCATTGGCGATCATGCCACCAATATTGCCGAAAATATCCATTATATGGTGACCGGCGATTTATTGACCGAAGAACGGCCAAAATCTGACAATACCAGCACATCAAAATTCGATTTTGATGAAAGCGTTGATATCTAGAAGGTAGATTATGAAAGCCTCCATATTAATTGTTGAAGATGAAGATAGTTTGGGCATTTTACTGACCTATAACCTTGAGAATGAAGGTTATGAAGTGCGGCTTTGCACGCATGGTGATCAAGTCGATCTGTTTATCGATGAAAAGCTGCCCGATCTGATTTTATTAGATTGGATGTTGCCGGGCATTTCCGGTGTCGAGATTTGCCGTCGCTTGCGGTTGCGCAGCCAAACCCGCAACATCCCGATCATTATGGCCACAGCGCGCGGTGAAGAGCAAGAAAAACTGCGCGGCTTCGATGTTGGCGCTGATGATTATTTGGTCAAACCGTTCGCCATGAAAGAATTGATGGCGCGGGTCAAAGCGGTGCTCAAACGCAGTGCGCCCGATCAAATGTCTGATAAATTGGTCAGCGGTGACATCACATTAGATGCCTCCACACGCAGGGTGACACGCAACATTAGTGATGACAAAAGCGACCTTAATGGCGACAGTGTCGAGGTCGACTTGGGTCCGACGGAATTTAAATTGCTGCAATATTTAATGCAGCGCAAAGGCCGAGTTTTCTCGCGTGAGCAATTGTTAGATAATGTTTGGGGACATGATGTTTATGTCGATGAACGCACGGTCGATGTGCACATTGGCCGCTTGCGCAAGGCACTAAAGGGCAAGCAAGGATTTTCTGACCCAATCCGCACCATTCGCGGCGCTGGTTATAGCTTTAACGATAAATTCTAAAACCTAAAATTTACGCTATGCACTAAAAAACCCCACCGTTTCGGATGGGGTTTTTTTAATCTTGTTTGCTAAAAACAATGCTTATGAAGCCACGGCTTTTTTACGACGCAATGTCGGTTGATAAGCAATTTGTGCATGTGTTTCACAATAAGGGCCATTGCCGTTATTTTTGCCACCACAGAAATGGAAATCATTGGTGCTTGGGTCGCCTTCTGGCCAGCGGCACGTATATTCGGTTAAATCAAAAATCGTAATGTTATCGCCAGCAGAGGTTTTTACCAATGACATTGGTATAATTTTCTCTTGGATGATAGGCTCATCAATTTTTGCTTGTGGCTCGGTTTTGAGCGCCGTATTGCCAATGTTGATATTGGGCATTTTTGGCTCGCGCCGTTGGCTACGCTGCTTAGAGGCTGCGGTTCTGCCCGCGCCTTTTGCCGCCCTGCCACGGGTTGATGTAATTCTGCCTGATAGTCCCAAACGATGCACTTTGCCGATCACTGCATTGCGGGTCACGCCGCCCATTTGGTTGGCGATTTGACTCGCACTTAATCCATCATTCCATAATTTTTTGAGTAATTCTACTCTGTCGTCTGTCCATGCCATGAAGACCTCCTTCACTTAAGTTGCCGCTTATATTAACCTACACCCCCACATAATGTGGTTAACAAATAGTAAACTACACCATATGCTGAATCTGTGGCAAGCTTCGGCGGGTAAAAAAACCGCTTTTCCCCAATTAACCTTAAATTTGGTACTTTTATGACTCGATTGCGCAGTTTTGCTTATGCTTATGCACAGGGGCAACCAAATGTAGCTGGTAATAAACCACCAAGATGCCGCTACAGCCCTTTGATTTAGGGCGAATTGCCTAGCCATCTATTGACTTGGTGCTTAATCAGGCAGATAGATAAACGGTCCCAATGCCTATATATAATGAATGGAATTTTTATGAGCGAGCCTGTTTCAAAAACCAAACCCAATCAGAGTGATTTTGGTTTGCGCAAGTTCGGACGGGTCAATTGGCTCGGTCTTTATACGCTTTATCATAAAGAAGTGATGCGTTTCATGTCGATCTATTTGCAAACCATCATTGCGCCAGTTATTTCGATGATGTTGTTTCTAGCAATTTTTAGCATTAGCATTGGTAAATTTCGCGCCGAAATTAATGGTGTCGAATTTATCGTCTT
The DNA here is from genome assembly GCA_002402005.2 of OCS116 cluster bacterium. Lineage (GTDB taxonomy): Bacteria > Pseudomonadota > Alphaproteobacteria > Rhizobiales > OSC116 > OCS116. Next base: position 2,362 of record NVUS02000062.1, read on the forward strand.
CATCGTACCGGGCTTGATTATGAACGCCATGATGCAAAATGCCTTTGCCAATAACAGCTCATCATTAATGATGGGCAAAATGCAGGGCAATATTGTCGATATATTGATGCCGCCCATTTCGGCCGGTGAGATGATGTTTGCCATCACCATGGGCGGCGCAACCCGCGGCTTTTTGGTCGGCCTGTCAACCGGCATAGTAATGGCCTTTGTGGTTGATTTTGAAATCCAACATTATTTTATGGTCATCTTATTTGGCATATTGGGCAGTATGGTGATGGCATTGCTCGGTCTATTGGCCGGGCTGTGGGCCGATAAGTTCGACCAGATGGGCATGATTACCAATTTTGTCATCACCCCCTTGACCTTCTTATCTGGTACATTTTATTCGATTAAGCAATTGCCCGAATTTGCCCAACTCATCACCAAGTTCAACCCGTTCTTTTATTTAATCGACGGCTTTAGATATGGCTTTATCGGCCAGAGCGAGAGCAATATTTATCTCACCCTATTGGTCAGCGTCGGCACATGTGTGGTGCTGTGGGTGTGGGGTTATTATCTCATTAAAATCGGTTATAAAATTAAGTCTTAACCAACCACATTGTTGGGTCGAGTCTATTTTAGCTCGATCGACTCAAAAATTCCCCGCTAGCAAGACTCATATTACGCCCGCTCGACGCTATGCTTGCTAGCGAGTTAACGATTTGTTAACTATGTATATCTTTGTTTTAACATTGAAAATATCGCTCTTATGCCTTGCGCCTCACCGCCAATTGGCCGTGCTGGGCGATTGGATATGTTCCAAGCGTTCAAATCCCAATGAATATAGGTTTCGGCTTGCTCGACAAAGCGCTTTAAAAACAGTGCCGCCGTTGACGCGCCGGCCAATGGCATGGATGACATATTGTTCAAATCAGCAATGCGGCTGTCCATACTTTTCAGGTAGGCCTTGTGCAATGGCAGCTGCCAAATCGGGTCAAACGTGTTAGCAGAATGGGCATTTAATGTGGTCGAGATTTCATCATCATCAGTAAAATAAGCGGCAATCTCTGGCCCGACGGCAACCCGCGCTGCACCGGTTAATGTCGCCATATCAATCAACAGATCTGGCGCGGCCTCATCAGCATAAGCCAATAGATCGGCCAAAACCAATCTGCCCTCAGCATCGGTATTGCCAATTTCAACTGTCAGGCCTTTATAGGATGTCAGCACGTCAGACGGCCGAAACGCATTTGCCGCCACAGAATTTTCAACCGCACCAATCATCACGGTTAAGTCGACCGGCAAATTGGCACTCATAATCATATAGGCCAACCCCATCACGTTGGCAGCGCCGCCCATATCTTTTTTCATGGTGACCATGCCGGCAGCGGTTTTTAAATCTAAGCCACCAGTATCAAACACCACGCCTTTACCAACTAGGGTTAGCTTAGCGCGGTTTTTGGCCTCGCCACCACCCGACCATTTAAATTCGGCATAACGCGGTGCGCGGCTGGATGAATAGTCATTGGCATCGGCACTGGCACGGCCAACGGTATGAATGAGATTAAAGCCTTTTTTGAGTAAATCATCACCAACAATTTCGCTATATTTAGCGCCAAATTTTGCGCCTAAATCTTTGAGAGCCGCGGCCAATTCGGCCGGGCCTAAATCATTAGCCGGCGTGTTGACCAGATCGCGGGTCAGGCTGATGGCTTCAATTTGTGCTTTTATGCCCGCATGATCTAAATTTTTGGGCACAACCAATTGTACTTTTATTTTGTCAGTAGTTTTTTGCTTATAACGGCTGAAATCATATTCAGCCAGACCAAAAGCCAAATAACCCGTTTCAGCATGTTGTATATGGCCATCTAATTCATA
>NVUS02000063.1 GCA_002402005.2 OCS116 cluster bacterium
AACAGGTAATAAACGGCTGGAAAATACCGCCCCCACACATGCTGAGTGATTTTGGCTAAGGTGGGTTGCGGTATCTATATTCAGAGGCGACATCAACTTCGACACTCATATTGGTGGCTTCTTCTAACCAATATTTTGCAACGCTGGCGGCATAAAATGATGTACCACAAGATACAATGATAATGCGGTCGAACTTTGTAATATCAAGCTTAGCATCTATGTTGATTTCATTATTATCCATATTTAGATAATGAGCCAATGTATGCTGCACAACATCTGGCTGCTCGAAAAACTCTTTGGCCATATAATGTTTATGATTGCCTTTGTCCATAGTGGCGGCTTGGGTCTCGACGTAATTGACATCACGTTTTACCAGTGCGCCGGACTGGTCGAAAATTTTATAAGTTTGCTTGGATGCAAAGACAAAATCGCCTTCTTCTAGATAGATGATTTGGCGCGAGAATGGTGACAAGGCCAAGGCATCTGAGCCAATATAATGACCTTCAACATCGCCAATACCGACAACCAATGGGCAGCCTTTGCGCGCGCCGATGAGCAGATCTTCTTGGCCTTTAATCATAATGGCCAGAGCAAACGCACCGGTTAATTTGCCAATGGCGGTTTGAACTGCGGTCTCTATATTGCTATCAATTTTAAGCTGATTGCTGATGAGATGGCCAATCACTTCGGTGTCGGTTTGGCTTTGAATGTTGGCGCCACCTTTTAACAATTCATCACGTAATTCGGCATAATTTTCGATGATGCCATTGTGCACAATGATAACATTGTCAATGATGTGTGGATGAGCGTTGGGCTCAGTCGGCGCACCATGGGTGGCCCATCTGGTGTGGCCGATGCCGATGCCGCCATCGCTAACGCCATTGTCTTTAATCTTTTTCTCGAGATTGGCGAGCTTGCCAGCGGCGCGCTCACGCCACACTTGATCATTTTGCATGGTGGCGATGCCAGCACTATCATAACCACGATATTCGAGTAATTTTAGCGATGAAATAAGCCCAGTGGCAACTGGATGGCCAGTAACGATTCCGATGATTCCGCACATATTAGTTCTTTCGGTATTTTAAACTCTGAATGATTTGTCTATGAAAACAATTATTGATTAATAATTTGGCAAAAATAGGGTGATTATTTGTTATTCTTTTGTCTAAATCTAGTCGCCCATGTGGCAATTTCTACCTGTTTGGCACGGGTGACTGCCAAAGCGTTGGACGCTACGTCTTTGGTGATGACACTACCTGAGCCAACATATGCCCCATCGGCAATGGTAACCGGCGCGACCAGCGAGCTGTTGGAGCCAACAAATGCGCCTTTGCCAATGATGGTTTTGGCTTTGTTAAAACCATCATAATTGCAAGTGATGGTGCCGGCGCCGATATTGGCCTTTTCGCCCACTTCGGCATCGCCGATATAGCTGAGATGATTGACCTTAGCGCCTTTATGAATGATGGCTTTTTTGGTTTCGACAAAATTGCCGATTTTACCGCCCTCGCCGATATGGCTGCCTTCTCTGAGCCTTGCATATGGGCCGATGTTGGCATTGGCGGCTATAGTTATGGGGTTGGTTTTGCTGCCTTCGATATGTGAAAATGCTAGGATATTTGCGCCTGATTCTATGGTCACATAGCCCTTGATGATGACATTGGGTTCGATGGTTACATCTGTGCCAATCACCACATTGGCTGATAGATAAACGCTAGAAGGATCAGTGAGGGTTGCGCCGCCGCGCATGGCTTGCTCGCGCAATTTATTTTGGTAGATGATTTCGCCTTCGGCCAATTGGACGCGGTCATTAATTCCCAAAGTTTCTACTTCTGCACATATAGTGACGCTGGCTTTTAAGCCGATTGATTTGGCAATCTCCACACAATCGGTGAGATAATATTCGCCGGCGGCGTTTTTATTGTCAATCTTTGCCAGCAATTGGTTTAGATGTTTGGCTCTGAATGCCATAATGCCGGCATTGCATAAATTAACGGCGCGTTCGGCATCGCTAGCGTCTTTATATTCTCTAATGGCGAGCAACGCACCGGCATTATTGGTCAGCAAACGACCGTATTGTGCCGGGTCTTGTGGTTCAAAGCCCAATACCACGATGTCATCACCGGCGGTTATTTGGGCTGCCATATGCTTTAGAGTTGCGACCTCAACAAATGGTGTATCGGCATAGAGGATGATGATTGTGCCATCTGGGTTTTGCTTTGCTGCTGCGGTAATTTGCTGTTTGGCCATCAGTACGGCATGGCCTGTGCCTAATTTTTCGACTTGGAAAGAAACTTCGGCATCGCTGTTATCATTGATATAATCTAGGGTGAGTTGTTCATTTGGATCGGCCACCACAGCGACATTGGCTGCGGCCAATTTGTTTTGGCATAAGTTAAGCACATGCCCAACCAAAGGCAGCCCGCCGACTTCATGCATCACCTTATGGATATTTGATTTCATCCGCGTGCCTTTGCCGGCCGCCAAAATAATGCAGGTGATTGTATCGATATTTGCCATTTTATCCCTAATTTTGGTTGGTTTTTATATCATAATAAAGAGATTGTTAAACTTAAAGATATTACAATTGATTAAATCTTTAGCGATTTACTAATATGCCGAATCCATATATTCATTATGGATAATATATTTCACAGCAGGTTTACAGGCAATAGGTTAAAATGAACAGTAAAAAAATGCCTCAAAAGTCTCGACAAAAGAAAATTGGGTCTAATATTAAATCTCAGCCACGAGAGGCTGACCTTAGACTGCCGCGCAAAAAAGACCAAAGCAGTAACCGGGTGAGCCGTTATTATTTCTTGTCTTGGGTTATGGTGGCTGCCTTATCCGTTGGCATGCTTGGTGGCTTGGTGATTAATGAGGGCGGCGTTGACAATGCCATTCGAACTGCGAATTTCAAAAAGCTAAACCGCCAGATTGCCGAGAATAGGTTTTCTGTAGGCAGCGATAGCTTGCCAACGGCGTCTATTAACGGGCCCGGTGTGGCTGTGGGCAGCCCCAATATTGTCATCCCGCGTGCGAAAGTGCCAGCTTTTACGCCCAACATTGGCGCGGGGGCGGCAAATAGCAGCATGGTTGAAGAAGAAAGATATTATTCAGTGTTTTTGGGGCAAGGCAATAGCTCATCAACCATTCTGGATTTATGGTATTCAATTAAGAACCAAAATGTAGACTTGTTTGGCAGTCATGAAGCTGGATATTATTATGATGAAATTGAAGGCGTTTATAAATTAGTGGTCGGCAAATTTGACAGCCTTGGCCTGTCGCTGCAATTTTGCGCAGAGCTTAAATTTAATGAAATTGCTTGTAAATATGACAGTGAGTTTGCCAATTTGCAAACTACGTTAATAGATTAAACCTAGCTAGTTTTCATTTTCATCATTAAATTCTTCAATCAACTCTATATGATCCTCCAGTGATTGTACTTCCATATATAAGCGTTTGACTTCACTGAACTTATTTTTAATGTTTTTCTCAAGGTTAGAGACACTTTGTTCAACAGTGCCAGCGCTAACTTCATCGTTAAAATCTAAGCTCAATGTAACCAAAACATCATTTGGCCCCATATGCATGCTTCTTAATTCATTGATGCCAATAATGGCGTCGTCTTCCGCAACAATTTCTCGAATCTTAGCAATTAGCTGATCCGAAGCCGCCTCGCCTATGAGCAAGCCTTTGGTTTCACGCGCTAGGATAATTGCCGTACCAGCCAAAATTAGACCAATGGTTACCGATGCGATGCCATCAAAAACCGGCATATTCATTTGATCAGCCATATAAACGCCGAACAAAGCCACCAATAGACCAAGCAACGCAGCGCTATCTTCAAACAATACCACAAAGGTGGTAGGGTCTTTGGAGTTTTTAATGGTGCTCCACACGCTGGCTTCGCCACGCTCTTTGTTAAACTGTTTAAGCGCGATGTACCAAACGATGGCCTCAAAAACAAACGAAGCGGACAACACGATGTAATTTATATATGCATTTTGAATTTCGTGCGGGTGGAGTATTTTGGCGATGCCTTCATATAAAGATACGGTGGCGCCCAAGCCAAATACTGAAATGGCAACAATGAAACTCCAAAAATATAATTCCATGCCATAACCAAATGGATGTTTGTCATCGGCTGCTTTTTTTGATTTGCTTATGCCGTATAGAAGTAGAAACTGGTTTCCGGTATCGACCAGCGAATGAATGGCCTCTGACAGCATGGCAGAGCTTTTTGTAACCGAGGCGGCGGCGAATTTTATGATCGAAATAAGCAAATTACCCGCAAGGGCAGCATAAATGACTTTTTTTGAACCATGTGCAGACATATAACACCTCTCTAAATCACGGGTAAAACGGCTTGATTTTGTGGTTTTATAGTGTGTTTAAATGATTCTGTGGGGAAAATCTAAATTTAAAAGCCAATGGCGGTTAATTCGTCATTAATCATTTCGATAATCATGGCCGATGGCGTATAGTTAGAGTTCGAATCATTCAATTGCATATGGTATAGATATAGTGTCAGATAACGAAACTCCATCAGACGAAAATTCCCCCCAAACGCCTGCCGAATTGCCCAGCGATGTCGTTGTGGTCAATATCGAAGATGAGATGAAAAAATCTTACCTTGATTATGCAATGAGCGTGATTGTTAGCCGTGCGTTGCCAGATGTAAGAGATGGCCTTAAGCCGGTGCATAGACGCATATTATATTCAATGCACGAAAATAGTTATGATTGGAATAAAGCCTATCGAAAATCTGCTCGTGTGGTCGGTGACGTTATTGGTAAATATCATCCGCATGGTGACCAATCTATTTATGACGCTTTGGTGCGGATGGCGCAACATTTCTCTCTGCGCTTGCCATTGCTTGATGGCCAAGGTAATTTTGGCTCGGTCGATGGTGATAAAGCTGCTGCGATGCGTTATACCGAAGTGCGGATGGAAAAAGTCGCGCATGCTTTAATGTCCGATCTGGATAAAGACACAGTTGAGTTTCAAGAAAACTATGACAATAGCGAGCAAGAACCAAGTGTTTTGCCATCACGTTTCCCCAATCTATTAATCAATGGCGCAGGCGGCATTGCTGTGGGCATGGCGACTAACATTCCGCCGCATAATATGGGCGAGATTATTGACGCAACCCTCGCCATAGTTGATAACCCGCAAATTTCAGTGCCTGAACTGAATGAGATTGTTAAAGGCCCTGATTTTCCAACAGGTGGCTATATATTAGGGACAGCCGGCATTAAATCGGCCTACGAAACAGGCCGTGGTTCGGTGATGATGCGGGCAAAATTATCAGTCGAAGAAATTCGCAAAGACCGTGACGCGATTGTCATCACTGAAATTCCGTTCCAAGTTAATAAAACCACTTTGATTGAAAAAATTGCTGAGCTGGTGCGCGACAAACGGGTTGAGGGCATTTCGGACATTCGCGATGAATCTGACCGTGATGGCATGCGCATTGTGATTGAAGTGAAACGTGATGCAGTGCCCGAAGTGATTATCAACCAGCTATACCGTTATAGCCAGTTGCAGACTAGTTTTGGTTGTAACATGGTGGCACTTAATCATGGCCGCCCTGGGTTGTTGAATTTGCAACAATTCCTATCCTATTTTGTAGAATTCCGTGAAGAAGTGGTGACGCGACGTACCAAATTCTTACTCAACAAAGCCCGCGACCGGGCGCATGTTTTGGTTGGCTTGGCCATTGCTGTGGCCAATATTGATGAGATTATTAAGCTCATTCGTAACGCACCGAACCCGCAAACCGCCCGCGAACAACTGATGGAGCGCCATTGGCCTGTCGGCAATATTGAGCCACTGATTTTATTGATCGCTGACCCGCGCCATATGATTAGCGCTGACGGCACTTATAGACTGTCTGAAGTTCAAGCCCGGGCCATTTTAGAGCTGCGTCTTGCACGCCTAACTGCGATGGGTATGAATGAGATTGGCGATGAGCTGAATAAATTGGGTGAAGAGATTAAAGATTATCTCGACATTCTTGGCTCTCGTGAACGGGTGATGAATATCATTCGCCAAGAATTGACTGAAATTAAAGATGAATTTGCCACGCCAAGACGTACCGAAATTTTAGAAACCGCTGGCGATTTTGATGATGAAGATCTCATACCTAAAGAAGATATGGTGGTGACGGTATCGCATAAAGGTTATATCAAACGTGTGGCGTTGAACACTTATCGCGCACAACGCCGCGGCGGCAAAGGCCGTAGTGGTATGAATACGCGTGACGAAGATTTTGTGACCAGTATCTTTGTACTCAATACCCATACGCCGGTATTGTTTTTCTCCTCTAAAGGCATGGTGTATAAATTAAAAGTGTGGCGTTTGCCTATTGGCAGCCCGACCTCTATCGGCAAGGCATTGATTAATCTGCTGCCGCTTGAGCAAGGTGAGAAAATCACCACCATTATGCCGCTGCCAAATGCTGATGAAGACAGCAGTGAATTGAACATTATGTTTGCCACTAAATTTGGCAATGTAAGACGTAATGAATTGTCAGATTTTATACAGGTGAATAAAGGCGGCAAGATCGCCATGAAACTGCCTGAAGGTGACGAGATTGTCAGTGTGCAAATTTGTACGGATGAGAATGATGTTTTGTTGGCGACAACCGCTGGCCGCTCGATTCGTTTCGCCGTAAGTGATGTGCGGGTATTTGTTGGTCGTTCATCAGCTGGTGTGCGCGGCATTCGCTTGGATAAAGATGTTGAAGTGATTTCGATGGCGATATTGAACCATATTGACATTCTATCGCCAGAAGCCCGGGCTTATGTGAAGCATTCTAACAATTTACGCCGCATGTTGGCGCATGAAGGTGAAGAGGTTGCAGAAATTGTCGAAACCAATGATGATGACGATTCTGGTGATGAAGAAGCCATTGTTTTGACTAATGAGCGCATTGCCTTCTTGCAAGAACGTGAAGAGTTTATTTTGACCATTTCGAAAAATGGTTTTGGTAAACGCACCAATGCATATGAGTATCGTCGTACTGGACGCGGTGGTAAAGGCATTGTGGCCATGGGTATATCTGAACGCAATGGTGATTTGATTGCCTCCTTCCCGGTTGAAGAAACTGACCAAATTATGTTGGTGACCAATGGTGGACAATTGATTAGATGTCCGCTGAAAGACATTCGCATTGGTGGACGTAGTACTCAGGGCGTAACCATCTTTAAAACCTCTAAGAAAGAGGAAGTGGTTTCGGTTGGCCGCATATCTGACATTGAAGGTGATGATGAAGACGGCGATGAGATTGCTGCTGAAGTTAATGTAGAAGCAGCTAGCGCTGACAAAGTCACTGATACGAACCAAGCAGATGATTCTGGGCAGAGTGAAGAATAGTTATGACCCAAAGAATCGGCGTGTTTGCAGGTAGTTTTGACCCAATCACCTTTGGGCATATAGATATTTTTGAAAGATGCTTGGACATTGTCGACACGCTGGTGATCGCCATTGGCGCGCAACATAGTAAGACTGCGTTATTCACGCCCGAAGAGCGGCTTGAATTGATTGCCGAGACAGTGAAGTCCGACCGGTTGCAATTGGTAACCTTTGATGGTTTGTTAGTTGATGAAGCCAAACGCTTGCAAGCCGATTTTTTGATTCGCTCGATCCGCAATGGTCAAGATTTTGAATATGAAAAAACCATGGCAACTATGAATGAGCAGCTTTCTGGCATTGAAACTATAAACCTGTTTGCCAATCCACAATATAGCCACATATCATCGTCTATAGTGCGGCAAATTGCCAAAATGAATGGTGATATTTCTAAATTCGTACCTGAGAACATCGTCAATAGTATCAAAAGGAAATTAAAGTGATCAAACAATTTATTAAACTCGGCTTTGCGGCTTGCCTTGTGCTGGTTTTTAGTGCTGGTTCTGCGCTGGCAGCCAATAGCTACCCTGCCCTGACCAAAAACAATACGCTTTACATCAATGTAAAGTCTGGCATCATTAAAGTTCAACTGTTGCCAGATGTGGCAGCTAAGCATGTTGAGCGCATTAAAAGCTTGGCCAAAGAAGGTTTTTACAATGGCATCGTTTTTCACCGGGTGATTGATGGCTTTATGGCACAAACTGGTGACCCTACTGGCACTGGACGCGGTGGTTCTGAAAAAGAAAATGTAAAAGCTGAATTTACCACTAAATATAGCTTTGATCGTGGTGTGATTGGTATGGCGCGTTCTGGCCATCCGGACAGTGCCAATAGCCAGTTTTTTATTATGCTAGCTGATGGGCCGTTCCTTGATAATAATTATACCATTTGGGGACGTGTGGTCGATGGTATGAATGCGGTGGATTCTCTGGCCAAAGGTGAACCGCCTGCGAACCCAGACAAAATGCTTAAAGTATATATAGAAGAATAAGACAACAAAAATGGAGAGCCAAATGGCTGATTACCAAAACCCAGAAGATACATTGATTCTGGAAACTTCAAAAGGCGACAT